>DATAAL010000722.1:0-11358 GCA_036260145.1 Longimicrobiaceae bacterium
CGGAACTCCTCCAGCAGCCCCGGCAGGTGCATCTCCAGCGCGGCCAGGAAGACCTCGTCGTCGGCCCGGTCGGGGAGCTCCACGTCGCGGGTGCTGCGCTCGCGGCGGAAGGGGTAGTTCCGGGCGCCGTGGATGGAGAAGGTGAAGACCGAGGGGTCGGTGGCGAAGACCGCCGCGGTGCCGTTCCCCTGGTGCACGTCGCAGTCCAGGACCACCGCCCGGTGGATCCGCCCCTCGCACTGCAGCACCCGGATGGCGACTGCGGCGTCGTTGAAGACACAGAAGCCCTCACCGTGTCCGGGGTAGGCGTGGTGCGTCCCCCCGGCCAGGTTGGCGGCGATCCCCCACCCCCGCTCCGCGGTCTCGTCCAGCGCCACCCGTCCGGCGGCGATGGTCGCGCCGACGGAGCGGCGGGAGCGCTCCACCATCTGCGGGCTCCAGGGGAAGCCGATCCGCCGCTGGTCCAGGGGGGCGAGCGTCCCGTCCCGGACGCGCTCCAGGTACGCGGCGTCGTGCACCAGCGCCAGCTCCTCCCAGGCGGCGGCGGGGGGCTCCGCCAGCTCCGCGGGGCGCAGGACCCCCTCGGCCAGCGAGCGCTCGCGGACACGGGCGTACTTGACCATGGGGAAGCGGTGCCCCTCGGGGAGGGGGAGGATGAAGCGGTCGGAGTAGAAGGCGCGCACCGGGTCAGGCGCTCGGAGACGGACGGAGGCTTATGGGATCCCCGTAACCTTGTGCGTCTGGACGGAAAGGCGCCAGGGTGGGCCCAGCTCCATCACCGCGCGGACGGTCTCGGCGTAGTTGGGGCCTCCGTTCGCAGGGATGTCGACCGGCTGGAGGAAGTAGCTCCCGAAGCGGGTTCCCGCGGCGAGCCGCCGCACCGCCTCCACGTCCGGGGTGATCCCCGGGACCGAGGTGCCGGTGAACAGGAGCTTCAGCTCCTCGCCCTCCTTCTGGGCGAACTCCGGCTGCTTGGGGGAGACGGTGAGCCAGTCCACCAGGGTTCGGTCCACCGGGCGGGAACCGTTGGACTCCATGGAGATCCGGTACCCCCGGATGCGGAGGGCGTCGGAGAGCGGACGGTCGAGCTGCAGGCTGGGCTCCCCGCCGGTGGCGACCAGGAGGAGTCCCGGACGCTCTCCCCCGAAGCCCATCTCCGCGGTGGCGCGCACCAGATCCAGCGTGTCCGCAAGGTCCAGCGTGTACCGCGCCTTCACCCAGTCAGTGTCGCACCAGGGGCAGACCTCGTATCCCAGGTTGCACCCGGCGAAACGGAGGAAGACGGCGGGGCTCCCCGCCTGGGCTCCCTCGCCCTGCAGGGTGGCGAACACTTCCTTGATGGCGTACTTCCTGGGCATCGGGTCTGCGCGGGTGTGTGATGGGGCCGGCGGCGGGGCCGCGACCGCCTATACACCCGGCTCCCGGGGTTGCTCCCCCGTCCGTTTTGCGACGCAAGAGAGATCTACTACCAAGACTCTTGACAAGCGCACGGAGGGGACCCCTGGGACATTCACGTCCCACGTGTCTCACAGATTCCCCAGGAAATGCGCTCCCCCACCCGGCAATCCTCAGCATAAGTTATTCCCTATCAACTACTTATACTTAGAGACACAGATGGCCCCGCGCTTGCATTTTGCCGGGGCCAAACCGGGCGCCGGGCCACCGGGAGTTCCCGGAGACAGCGAACGGTTCACGCAGGCACCGGGGGGGGACAGCGACCGCAGCACCCAGCTCCTTCTTTCCCGTCCAAAACCCGCAGGTCGATTTCTGCCGGAACCGCCCGCCACCACACACGCCGCTGCCCGCCCCCCCGAAGCGGGCCCCGTGCCCGGACCGAGGGATCCGCCCCCAGGCGGATCCCTCTTCATTTTGGGCTCGCGACCGGTGGCCCGGGGCGCAACCCGGAGCGGGTGCCCGGGTAGAATCCGGCACCGGCCATCACGCCGGCTCACTCGAACCCGAAAGAACCATGAGACCGAAGGCAGTACTCACCATTCCCCTTGCTGTGGCGCTCCTGGGCGCCACTCCCCTTCCCGCACAGCAGCCGGGACGCGAGATGAACCCCAGAGCAGAACCGACCATCCGGGTGTCCGGATTGGGCGAGGTACGGGTGGCACCGGACGAGGCGCACCTGGACTTCGCCGTGGAGACCTCCGCCGCCACCGCGAACACCGCGGCGGAGCAGAACGCCGCCGCAATGGAGCGGGTCATCCAGGCGCTGGTGGGGGCCGGGGTGCGGCGGAGCGACATCGAGACGCGCAACTACTCGGTGTACCCGGAGCACTTCCAGCCGCAGCCCAACGCGGAGCCCCGCATCCGTGGCTACCGGGTGAGCAACACGGTATCGCTGACGACGCGTGACCTGGCACGCGTGGGATCGCTCCTGGATGTGGCGCTCCGGGCGGGCGCGAACCGGGTGGACGCGGTCCGCTTCGGCCTGAGTGACCCGGGAACGGCGCGGACGCAGGCGATCCGGCGGGCGGTGGAGAGCGCGCGCCGCGACGCCGAAGCGATGGCAGGCGCGCTGGGGGTGAGACTGGGGCCGGTGGTGGACGCCAGCACCACGGCAGCGCCCCCACACTTCCCCGAGCCGGTGATGATGCGCGCGCGGGCCGAGGCGATGGACGTCGCCACCACGCCGATCCAGCCGGGGGAGCAGACCGTCGCCGCCACCGTGACGCTGGTGTTCGCGATCGAGCGGTGAAGGATCCCGCTCACCGCACTCGAGCAGTTCGTAGCTCCCGCAGTACCCCTCAAACCATGTACGGAGGGAGACCCGGGGTCCGCGGCCTGCGGAAGAGACCGGCGCGGTTTGCCGGTCTCTGGAGCGGATCCTTACCCGGGACCTGCCGACCCGGACCCAGGCAGGGGAACGCCCCCGTCTGCGCGAACACGTCCACCAGCAGCGTCCGCGCATACACGGAACCGAAGACCCCCACTCCGTCTCCCACCACGCTGGAGATGCGCACCGTCCCCGACGGGTTGAATGCTCCCCCCCGCACCGAGTTCACGAAGTTCCGGTCCGTGGCCGCCACCACCAGCCGCACCTGCACACCCGCCGGGAAGCCGTTCTGGATGGCGCGCAGCAGCTCCTGGTCGTAGGAAAAGCGCTCGAACACACCGACCTCCGTTGGAACCAGCACGGTGGTGTCCGTCTCCGATACCGACACCCCGGTGAGCTGCAGGGGGTCGGGGATGTCCCGGATCCCCCGCCCGGCGAGCGCCCCCGGGAGCCCGCGGATCTCCATCTCGGTAAGGTACGCCCAGGTACCCCGGGAGGTGGACCATGTCAGCTCCAGCGGGGTGTCGGGGGGGAGGGTGCAGCGGCGGTCCCCGGTGGCCGGGTCGCGGAAGGCGCGGGACAGCCCCAGGAGGTCGAAGTCCCCGGGGACGCGCGTGGTGCCCCGCAGTCGCTCGCCGCGCTGCGATTCGATCTCGAGAGTATAGCTCCGGCCGGGGACCACCCACCGCCCCTCCTGGGGGGCGGAGCGGTAGCAGGTGGCCTCCACCCGGAGGGAGTCCTCTCCGCGAAGGACGCCGGAGCTCGGCTCCACGCAGAGGGACTGCGACGCCTCGCGGAACACCACCTCCCGCCCGCTCTCCGATCGGACCACGACGCGCGCCCCCGGCTCCCCCGCCACGGTACGCCCGCGCAGGGTGCGGTGCAGGAGGATCCGCTGTTCGAAGCGGTCGGCGCGGAGGACCGCTTCCGCGACCAGCACGTCCTCGCCGTCGGCCGAGGTGACCTCGGTCAGCGCGCATGCGCCGGAGGCGAGACACGCCGCGCAGGCGAGGAGCGCGAGCAGGGGGCGGCGGAGCAGGTGCATCGGTACGACACCCGGAGGTCCAGGGAGAGAGGGAACGCCATAGATACGCGGGTGGGGTCGTGGAAGATCCGCCCGGCGGACGATCTGCTCCCCTGCTGGATAGGGCTCCCTGTTCTTCCGGCCGCAGGCTGGCGGCTTCGCACCGGGACCCCGTGCTGCCGGAGATTGCTTTTCCGGCCGCCGGAGCCAACCTTGATCGGGCGCGGGACGGCACGACCCGCCGCTGCATGCGAACACGAGAGGATCCACATGAGGGTGAAGACGACAGCCTCGATCGTCATGGGCGCCCTGCTCCTGGCCGGCGGCGTGGCTGCGCAGCAGCCGATCAACGAAAAATGGGCCACCGCCCCGACGGGCGAGGTGATCATCGACAACATGGCGGGCTCGGTGCGCGTGGTCGGGTGGTCGCGCAACGAGGTGCAGGTAGCGGGGAGGCTGGGCAGGGACGCCCGCCGTCTCGAGTTCCGGGAGGAACAGGGCGCGACGGTGATCCGGGTCGTGATGGAGCGTCGAGCGCGGGGGAGCGAGGGCACCCGCCTGGAGGTCCACCTTCCGGCACGCAAGGGGATCCGCATCCAGACGCTCAGCGCCGACGTCGAGGTGGAGGGGAGCCGGGGCGACGTGCGGGTGCAGTCGGTGAGTGGTCTCGTAAAGGTGTCGCAGAGCCGGCCCCGTACGATCTCGGCGGCCTCCAGGAGCGGTGACGTCCAGATCGACGCGGAGGCGGAGGGGGTGACGGCCTCCTCCACCAGCGGAAGCGTCCGCGTGGCGGGGGCCATGAAGAGGCTCGACGCCAGCAGCGTGAGCGGTGACGTGCGGGTGAGCGCCACCACTCCCGACCTCAGGGCGAGCACCGTGGGCGGCACGCTGGAGGTCACCTCGCTGCGGGGACGGGCACAGCTGAGAAACGTGAACGGCCCCACGCGCGTCGTCGGAAGGAATCTGAGCGGATCGTTCCAGACCGTCACCGGCATCCTTCAGATCAACGGCGACCTGAGCCGCGGCGAGCCAATCTCGCTCACCAGCCACAGCGGGGACGTGGAGCTTCGCCTGCCGGCCGGGACCTCGGCCGACGTGCAGGTGTCCACGACTTCCGGACGCATCCGCAGCGAGATCGCCGGCGCCCGGGTAACCCCCTCCTCGCCCCGACAGCAGCGCATCACCCTGGGGAACGGCGACGCGCGGGTCCAGATCCGGACCTTCAGCGGCGCCGTCCTCCTGAGGAGGCGCACATGAAGGAGTATGCTCCGCAGGGACCCGCCTGCTACCCGGCCGACACAACTTTCCGGATCCCCGATGAGTGAGTCGCGCCATCGCTGGAGCGAGTTGCTGAAGGAACTGAAGAGGCGCCGGGTCGTACGGGTGGCGGTCGGCTACGTCGGCGCGGTCTTCGTCCTCCTGCAGGGTGTTCAGATCCTGACCGAGGCGTCCCTCCTGCCCGGGGGGCTCCTGAGGGCCCTGGTCCTCCTCGCTCTTTTCGGGCTCCCCGTCGCGCTGGTCACCGCCTGGATCTTCGACGTCACCTCGGAGGGCCTGCGGCTCACGGGCCGAGCCGGGTCGGCCGGAAGGCTGGTAGCGCGGTTCAACCGGCGCGGTCTCCTCCTGGTCTTCTCGACCGTGCTGGTGGCCGGACTCGCCGCGGTGGCTCTCGCCCGCCGGTCCGGTGCCGGGGTGGATCACGAGATCTTCGAGGAGGGGGAGGCCGTCGCGATCCTCCCCTTCACGACCTCGGGGGAAGGTCTCCGCGGACTGGAGCAGGGGCTGGTGGACCTGCTCTCCCGGAGCCTCAATGGAGTGGGCGACATCCGCATCACCGATCCACGCGCGGTGCTCGCGCGCTGGAACCAGGCGACCGCCGACGGCCATGCCAGCTTCGCGGAGAAGCTGGCTCTCGCCGCGGAGACGAACTCCAGCTCGCTCCTCACCGGGAGCATCGTGGCGATCGGGCCGAACGTCCGGATCAGCGCCGACCTCTTCTCCCTCGACGGGACCCGCATCGGCGAGGTACAGGTCGACGGAACCACCCGCGACGTCCTGTCTCTGGTGGACAGCCTCAGCCTCAGCCTGCTCCGGGAGATCCTCAGTTCGTCGAAGCCGCTCCCGGAAGTGGACGTGAGCGCGATCACGAGCAGCAACATGGAGGCGATCCGGGCGTTCCTGGCCGGGGAGCGGTTCTACCGGGCGTCCGCATGGAACCGGGCGGTCGCCTCCTTCACCGAGGCCACGACCAAGGACTCGCTCTTCGCGCTCGCCTTCTACCGCCTGGCGAGTACCGCGGGGTGGACGGGCGACGAGGGACTGCGGGCGCGGAGCATCGCACGCGCGCTCCGGCTGCAGGACCGGCTCCCGGCGCGCGAGCGGATCCTCATCCGCGCCGAAGCACTGCGCAGGAACGGGAACCGGGCCGCGGCCATCGACACGCTGAGCGCGTACCTGGAGAGATACCCGGCCGACCCGGAAGCCACCTTCCTCATGGCGGACGACCTCTTCCACCTCCAGTACGAGACCGCCCCCCTCAGCGGCTCGCCCGCCGAGGACGCGCTCTGGCTGTTCGACCGGACGCTGACCCTCGACCCCACCTTCACGCCCGCCGTCATACACCCGATGGAGGTGGCCTTCCGCTCCCGCAACTCGGCCCTGGCGCGCCGGTACCTGCAGGAGAACGTCAGGAGGGCGTCTTCGGCGCACCCCGAGGCGGTCAGGATCTACAGCGATGCCCTGGCCGCGCTGGAACAGCCCCGGAACGCCGAGCTGGTGCGAACGGCGCTGCTCCGTGCCGTGTCGGCGGTGAAGCCCGGCCTGACGGACTTCGCCTTCCAGGCCAGCCGGTCGGTGCTGGGATGCCTCGTCCAGCTCGCCGCACGGCTGCCGGCGGAGGAGCGTGAAGAGCTTGCGTCGGCGCTCCGGTCGAAGAGGGCGGCAGAGCAGGGCTCCGCGTCCCGCGCCCTCTTCGAGCTCTACGTCTCTACCGGAGAGATCGAGGAGGCGCGCACCGTGCTCCGTCGCGCCTCCATAGAGCGCACGATCAATCGCCAGTCGCTCCGGGAGCTCGCCTACCTCCCGGTGCTGGCGGGCTACACTACCACCCCGGTCCTCCCCGCCACCAGTGACTTCGCTCCCCCTCCGGCGATCCAGGCTGCGACCCTGCTGCTCCAGCCACTCGACCGCTCCGACCCGGTGGGGGTGCGCGAGGCACTGCGGCGGATCGCGGTGGCCGGACTTCCGGACACGGTCCTGCTCACGGCGCTGACCCGGACGGGCGGGGGCTTTCTCCGGGTCCTGGAGGGGGACACGGTGAACGGACTGAGGGAGGTAGAGTCCGCCCTGGCGGATGCCGGCTTCAGGCAGGGGACGATTCTGGAGGCGCTCTGGCTCCGCTGGCTGGAGCACTCGGTCCGGCACCCGGAGACCCGGGACCAGGCCATCGCCATCCTGGAGAAGCCCTGGCCGGGCCAGCCCATCTACGACGTGCTGCGTTCCTACCTGCTGGCGGAGGGCCTCGCCGCCGCCGGAAGGACCGGCGAGGCGGCGCAGGCGTACGCCCACTTCGCCACGGCACTCTCCGAAGCGGATCCCCTCCCCTCCATCCAGGCCAGGCTCCGCCGGGCCACGCGCGGGCTGCAACGCGTAGGTATGCGCAACTGATCCGCAGGGGTAGCGGGCCACCCGCGAGGAGAAGCGGAATCCGCGTCCTCGCGAGAGGGCCCGGTGGTGAGACCCGCGTGGCGTATGGAGTCCTGCGGCGGTCCCGGTCCCCCGGAGCCAGCGATGGCCGTCAGAAGCTCCGCTGCACCGAAAGCACCGGCGTGGGCGCGGAAGGAGACGCCCCCGACACCAGCCCCACCACCCCCTCCGGCGCGATCCTCACCCTCCACGCCCCCAGCCCCGCCACCGACTCCCCCCGCTGCGCCCGGGCCGCCGGGGCCAGCGTGGAGTAGGTGCCGTAGTACCCCAGCGCCCCGCCCAGCGTAGCCAGCGTGAGCGCCGCCGTGGGGTCGCTATCGTCCACCAACACCCCCACGCCCGCTCCCAGCAGCCCTCCGGCCATCATTCCCAGGCGGTTGATGGCCCCCTGGCTCACCGAGAAGTCGGTCCCCTGCACCAGGCGGTCGCCCAGGTACAGACCCGCCCCGGCCCCGAGCATCGCCGCCGCCACACTGGGCTTGGCGTCCACCCCGAGCAGGTCCGTCGCGGCCCACCCGGTGAAGGCACCCAGCACGCCTCCGCTGTAGATCACGTCCGCGTCGCCCCAGGTGTAGTCGCGCCGGGCGGCCACCCACCGCCCCGCGGCGATCCCCGCCGCCGCTGAGGGGAGCACAATCGCCGCCGTGGCCCGCTCCCCGATGTCGGCGGTCCCCGCCAGGTACGCGAGCCCCAACCCCCCCAGGAGGCCGAAGTCACCCCCGGTGCCGATGGCGTTGGCCGTGCCGGCGGTCATCCGCTCCGCGCGCGCCCACAGGTACCCGCCGACCCCCTCAGCGACGCTCGCGAGCACGGCGGTCGCCATCTCGGCGCGCTCGTCGCCGTTGTCGAACTCGCAGTAGCCGGACTCCTCGAGGATGACGCACTCCTCCTCCGGGTCGCCGGCCGCGAGCCGGTAGAGCAGGAGCCCGTGCGCGATCCCGCGCGAGGCCCCGTAGCGGCTCAGGTTCGCCATCCCGTAGGTGACCGGCTCGTCCTGCGTGAGCAGGTAGGGGAGGAAGAAGCTGGCCGCGGTGGTGAAGGTGTACAGGGAGAAGGCGGTTGACCCCTCCTCCGCGTCGGCGATGACGGGGACGGCGGTGCCGTAGAACGCCGCCCCCAGCGTCGTGCTCTGGCTCAGGAGGAGGTAGCGCCCCTCCTGGTTCAGGGTGGCCCGGGGAGCGCGCTCGGCTACCCGCCCGGCCAGCTCCTGGCGGAGCGCCCGCACCTGCTCCCCGGTGAGGGGAGTCCGGTGGCGCACCGTCCGCCCATCTCGCACCGAGGTGATCTCCAGCACGTAGGCGGAGTCCGGCCCCTGGAAGAGCCGGGCCTCCCGGAACCCCGGATACCGGTCCACCCACAGCCCCAGCCGCGCCGCCAGCACGGCGTCCACGATCTCGATCCGCCCCTCCTCGTCGAAGGGAACCTGTACCTCCTGTGCCCACGCCGCGCCTCCCCAGAGCAGGAGGCAGACGACACCCAGTACGATCCGGAGCCGCTTCATTCGTTCTCCTCGGTTGAGGGTTCCACCCGTCTCGCGACTGAACAACGCCCCGCGCGGAACGCTTCTGACGGGGCTGTCCGGAGTCCCCGTCTCCGGGCTGCGGGCTTTTCCGCCTTCGCTCCGGGCTGTTAGATTCCGGGACAAAATCCGAACTCTTCACCCACCTTGCAAATAGCGGGCATGTCAGCCATCCAGCGGAGGAAGACCGTCACCGTCGACGTGGGAGGGGTGCGCGTGGGGAGCGCTCACCCGGTGGTGGTGCAGTCTATGACCAACACCGACACCGCCGACGTCGAGGGGACCATCCGGCAGGTGGCCGCGCTCTGGAGGGCGGGGAGCGAGATCGTCCGCGTCACCGTCAACAACGACGAGGCGGCGCGGGCGGTGCCGTACATCGTAGACGGGCTGACGAAGCGCGGCGTCACCGTCCCCATCGTCGGGGACTTCCACTACAACGGGCACCTCCTGCTGACCCGGTACCCGGACACGGCGCGGGCGCTCGCCAAGTACCGGATCAACCCGGGGAACGTGGGCACCAAGCACCGGGACGCCCACTTCGCCACCATCGTCGAGCAGGCCATCCGCTACGGGAAGCCGGTCCGCATCGGCGTCAACTGGGGATCGCTGGACCAGACGCTCCTCACGGAGATGATGGACGCCAACGCCCGGCTCCCGGAGGAGGAGCGGGAGGACGCGCAGGAGGTGCTCCGCGACGCCATGATCGAGAGCGCGCTGCGCTCCGCCGCGCTGGCCGAGGAGGTGGGGCTCCCGCACGACCGGATCATCCTCTCCGCCAAGGTCAGTGGCGTGCAGGACCTGGTGGCGGTGTACCGCAAGCTCGCCGCGCTCTGCGACTACCCCCTGCACCTGGGACTCACCGAGGCCGGGATGGGAACCAAGGGGGTGGTGGCCTCCACCGCGGGGCTCGCCATCCTCCTGCAGCAGGGGATCGGCGACACCATCCGGGTCTCGCTGACGCCGAAGCCGGGCGGGGACCGCGCCGAGGAGGTGCACGTGGCGCAGCAGATCCTCCAGTCGCTGGAGATCCGCTCCTTCGCGCCGCAGGTGACGAGCTGCCCCGGCTGCGGTCGGACCACCTCCACCTACTTCCAGAAGCTGGCGGAAGACATCCAGGGCTACCTCCGCGAGCAGATGCCCATCTGGCGCGAGACGCACCCGGGGGTGGAGGAGATGAAGGTGGCGGTGATGGGGTGCGTGGTGAACGGCCCCGGGGAGAGCAAGCACGCGAACCTGGGGATCTCGCTGCCGGGCACCTTCGAGGAGCCCAAGGCCCCGGTGTACGTGGACGGCGAGCACCGGGTCACGCTGAAGGGTGACCACATCGCCGAGGAGTTCAAGCGTATCCTGGACGACTACGTGGAGTCGCACTACCCGGCGCGGACGGTTCGGGAGGTTGTCGAGGTCTGAACTACAGTTGGACCAACTGGCTTGGGCGTGCCCCCCGCTGGCGCGGGGGTCGGGCTGGCGCGGAGTAACGCACGATACCCCCGTGCGTAACTCCGGCGAGCCCCGGAAACCGCCCCGGGTCTCGCCCCTGCGGGCGCACATCCCTCACGCAACTGCAGGCTCCTTCCCCAACCCCTCCCCCGCAAGCAGAGGAGGGGCTTTGCTTTACTCCCCTTGCCTGCCACGGGGGCCTGCCGGGTGAACACCCAGGCGAGGGCCTCCCTCACACGGCCTCATTCTCTCATGTCAGCATCTTTGGAGACTATACTTTTCAGAATCACACTCGACTCATAGGTTGGACTACAGGCGTGGCGTGGTGCCGCGCTGATCCGGCACACCCCTTCAGGAGGAAGGTATGCGACGCATCTCAGCGTGTTTGGTCCTGCTCATGGTTGGCCTGGTGGCCGCATGCGGAGAGTCGGGCGGACGGCTGGAGCCTACAGCTCCCAGCCTCTCGCTGGCGCCGAGCGTGTCGTCTATCGTCGGCCAGAGCACCGTGCAGCTGGGCTACCCCTGCGAGTGGTACGCACAGGTCCACAACGGAACCGCGCCGTTCACCTGGTCGTGGAGCCAGTCGGACGGGGGTTCCGGCTACGTCAACCAGAGGACCACCACCCTCGAGTCGTACGTGACCAGCAGCAACTGGGACCAGTGGACGCTCTCCGTCACCGTCACGGACGCGCAGGGCCGCACCGCCAGCGCGAGCAAGACCATCAACGCGTCCTGGACCGCCACCTACTGCGAGTTCTGAGGGCGGCACGGCCCGCGATGGAAAACAGACGGGGGACCCGGGGATGTCCGGGTCCCCTTTTCGCTGCTGGCTCCAAACCTGCAACGCTCCGGGCGTCCCCGCCGCGTCCGGCCCGGGTCCGGACGCGG
>DATAAL010000723.1:0-10708 GCA_036260145.1 Longimicrobiaceae bacterium
CCGGGCTCCCCCGCCGCTTCGGGGTGCAGATCAACGACGTGCTGCTGACAGGGTTGACCGCCGCGCTCTCGCGCTGGACCGGCTCACGCGCGCACTGGATCGACCTGGAAGGGCACGGACGCCAGCCGCTGAACGACGCCATCGACCTCACCCGCACGGTGGGATGGTTCACCACGCTCTGCCCGGTCCTGCTCTCGCACCGTGCCGGCACCGCCGCCGAGGCGCTGGCCCACACGCGGGAGCAGCTCGCCTCGCTGAGGCACCAGGGAATCGCCTGGGGTGTGCTCCGGTACCTGAGCCCCGACCCGGCCGTCCGTCGGGCGCTCGCCGCGCTCCCCGCTCCGGAGATCAGCTTCAACCATATGGGGCAGTTCCGTGACGCGCCGGCCGTGGAGGACGGGTTCGCGCCGGCACCGGAGAGCGTGGGGCCGTCGCGCGGCGCCGCCCAGCCGAGGGCGCACCTGCTGGAGATCGACACCCAGATCGTCAATGGCGTGCTGGAGATCGAGTGGACGTACAGCCCATCCGCGCACCGCCGGGAGACCATCGAGGCCCTGGCCATCAACTGCATGGAAGCCCTGCGCGGGCTGGCCGCCGCGGGGGCCACGGTGACCGGCGCGGATGAGGCGCCGGTCGGGCCTTCCGAGGCGGTCTGCGATCCCTCTCCGCAGCAGCTCGGCATGCTCATCGAGTCGCTGCACGCCGGCGGCACGGGGGTACACGTGGAGCAACAGGTATTCACCCTCGACCCGTCGGTAGAGCTGGACCGATACCGTGCGGCATGGCAGGCGGTGATCCGCCGGCACGCCATCCTGCGCACCGGGTTCACCTGGCGCGAGGGAGACCGCCCGGTGCAGGTGGTGGCGCCCGACGCCCCACTCCCGTTCCGGGTGGAGGAGCTGGAGGGCCTCTCCGAGCCGGGGCAGACCGCCCGCATCGATGCCTTCCTGGCTGCCGACCGCACACTCGGATTCGACCTGGGCGCTCCGCCGCTGATGCGCATCACCGTCTTCCGCGCGCCCGGCCGCCTGACCGTGGTATGGACGCACCACCACGTCCTTCTGGACGGCTGGAGCCTGCCGGTCCTCCGGCGCGATCTGACGGCGTTCTACCGCGAGGGACCCGGCGCCGTGCTGCCGCCGGCGCGTCCGTACGCCGACTACGTCGCCTGGCTGTTGCGGCAGGACCTGTCACGTGCCGAGCGCTTCTGGCGCGCGTCGCTGGCGGGCGTCCGCGCGCCCACGCTCCCCGGGCTCCCGGCACCGCACGGGGAATCCGAACCGATGGCCGGCGCATCCACGCACGTGGACGCCGTGCTGGACGGGCCGTGGCCCGGGCACCTGCAGGCGGCAGCCGCCGGGCACGGCGTCACGCTCAACACGGTGGCGCAGGGGGTGTGGACGCTGCTGCTGGCACGCTACGCGGGGACGCCGGACGTGATCTTCGGGACGACCGTCTCCGGGCGGCCGCCCGAGCTGGAGGGGGTGGAGTCGATGGTCGGGCTGTTCATCAACACCATCCCCTTCCGGCTCTCCGTGCCGGAGGACGGGGAGCTCTGGGCATGGCTGGCCGAGGTGCAGCAGCGACACTCGCGCTGCCGCGAGTTCGAGCACTGCTCCACCGGAAGCATCCACACGTGGTCCGAAGTTCCGGGGTTCCTGCCGCTGTTCGAGAGCGTGCTGGTGTTCGAGAACTACCCGGTGGCCCCGGGCGCGCCGGGGGATGCGCTGCTGGCGGAGTTCTTCGGCGCCCGTACCCGCTACGTGCTCACGGTGCTGGTCACCGCCGAGGCGGAGCTGACCCTCCGCCTGGTCCACGACCCGACCCGCCTCACCTCCGCGGCGGCGGCGCGGGTGGCCGGGCACTTCATCCGGCTCCTGCGCGCGGTGGCGGAGGGCGCGACATCCACAGCCGAACTGCTGGCCCTGGTCCCGCGCGACGAGATCCCCCGCGTGGCTCCCCGGGCCAGCCCGGCCATGGACGCGGCGGCGCCCCGCAGCGCCGTCGAGGAGGTGCTGGGCGGAATCTGGAGCGAGGTGCTCGGGCTGGAATCCATCGGGGTGGATGCCGGCTTCTTCGAGCTGGGTGGGCACTCGCTGCTCGCCACGCAGCTCGTCTCGCGTATCCGCGACACCTTCCAGGTAGAGCTCTCTCTACGCGACCTCTTCGACCACCCCACCATCGCGGAGCTGGGTGATGTGGTGGAGCGTGCGCTGATCGAGCAGGTGTCGGCGCTGGACGACGAGGAGGTCCGCCGGCTCGCCGCGGGGGAGGCGGCGTGGGAGGAGGCGAGGAGATGAGCGGCAACCCGCCGATCGAGCCGCTGCGGGCAGGGCTGTCGCCAGAGCGCCGCGCCCTGCTGGACCAGTGGCTCGCCGGCTGCCGGCGGGGGACGCCGCCCGCCGGCGGGATCACGCCCCGGCCCGTGGGGATGACCGAGGTGCCGCTCTCCTTCGCCCAGGAGCGGCTGTGGTTCCTGCAGCAGCTTGATCCTGCCTCGCCGGTCTACAACGTTCCCGGCAACATCTGGCTGCGCGCGCCCATCGACCCGCGTCTTTTGGAGCGGGCGGTGAACGAGGTGGTGCACCGGCACGAGGTGCTCCGCACGCGCTTCGCGTTACGGGGCGGTCGGCCTCACCAGGTGGTCGAGCCCGCCCTCCATGTCCCTCTTCCGCTCACCGATCTCTCGGCCCTCCCCGTGGAGGAGGGTTTCCGTCGAGCGGCGGAGATCGCGCGCAAGGAGGCGCGGCGGCCCTTCGACCTGGGCACGGGGCCGCTGGTCCGCACGCACCTGCTGCGCCTGGGTCCCGCGGAGCATGTGCTCCTGCTGACCCTGCACCACATCGTCTGCGACGGCTGGTCCATGGGGTTGCTCAACCGGGAGCTCTCCGCCGTGTTCCGGGGGCTGGAGACCGGACTTCCCGCGGAGCTGGCGCCGCTTCCGGTGCAGTACGCCGACTTCGCGGTGTGGCAGCGGCAGTGGCTGCAGGGCGACACGCTCCAGGCGCTGGTGTCGTACTGGCGCGGCGCACTGGCCGGGGCACCCACCCTCCTTCGCCTTCCCGCCGACGCCCCCGCGCCCGCGACCCGGACTTTTCGCGGCGCCAGCCGCTCGCTGACCCTGTCCGCCCCGCTCACCGCCGCGCTCAGGGAGCTGAGCCGGAGCCATGGGTGCACGCCGTTCATGACCCTGCTAGCCGCGATCGGCCTTCTCCTGTCCCGCCTCAGCGGCCAGGACGACGTCCTGGTAGGCACACCCATCGCGGGACGTAACCGGAGAAGCACCGAGGGGCTGATCGGCTTCTTCATCAACACACTGGTCATCCGCCTGCGCTACGACCCCCGCCTCGCTTTCGCGCAGTTCCTGGCGCAGGTCCGGGACACGACGCTGGGCGCCTACGCGCACCAGGACCTCCCCTTCGAGAAGCTGCTGGAGGAGCTGAACCCCGGCCGCACCCCGGGGCGCAACCCGCTCTTCCAGGTGTTCTTCAATATGCTCAACTACGGCGAGACCAGCCTGGACCTGCCCGGCGTCGTCGACTCCGCCCCGGCCGGCGAGCCGCCGGACGACGCTGAGCCCGAGGAGGCGCTCGCGAAGTTCGACCTCACCGTGTACGTGGAGGAGACGGAGGACCGCTACCGGGTGCGCGCCGTGTACAGCATGGACCTGTTCAGCGACGAACGGATGCGCGAGCTGCTGCGCCAGTACGAGTGTCTGCTGGAGCAGGCCGCCGCTCACCCGGGGGACCCCGTCTCGCGCTACTCGCTGGTGACCGCGGTCGCGCGGCGAGTGCTGCCGGATCCGGCGGAACCCCTTCCCGCCGCCGCGCAGCCGCCGCTTTCCACCCTGCTGGCGCGCGGCATTACCGGCAGGTCCGGCGTCCCGGCGGTCGTGGGGTGGGGAGGGAGCTGGTCGTGGAGCGACCTGGACCGGCGGAGCGGCGGGCTGGCCGCCGCTCTGCGGGAGGCCGGCGTGGGCCGCGGCGACGTGGTCGCGGTCTGCGGCCCGCGCTCCGGCGCGCTGGTGTGCGCCATGCTGGGGGTGCACCGGGCCGGCGCCGCGCTGCTGATGCTGGACCCCGCATATCCGGCGGCCCGGCTGGCCTCCTTCGTGGACCATGCCGGTGCCACTGCGTGGATCGGAGTTCCGGCCCCGGATGCTCCCACGCTGGCGGCGTACCTGGCCGCCCGCCCGCTGAAGCTGCGGCTCATGCTGGCAGACCCGGCGGAATGGGAGCGCCTCCCCGTGCGCCCGGCGCCCGTGCCGGAGGAAACCGCGGACCCGGCGTACGTGGCGTTCACCTCAGGGACCACCGCCACGCCGCGCGCCATCAGCGGGGCGGAGGCGCCGCTGTCGCACTTCGTGCGCTGGCACGCCGGCACCTTCGGCCTGGGGAGCGGCGACCGGTTCAGCATGCTCTCCGGGCTCTCACACGACCCGCTGCTGCGCGATGTCTTCACGCCGCTGGCCCTGGGAGCCACGCTGTGCATCCCCTCTCCGGACGAGCGCCTGCGCCCGGCCGCCTTCCTCCGCGCACACGGTGTCACCGTAGCGCACCTCACCCCCGCGCTGGGGAGGTTGATGGTGGAGGAGGGGATCGCGCTCCCCGCGCTGCGCTATCTGTTCTTCGGTGGCGATACCCTCACCGTGGCGCTGGTGCAGCGGCTGCGCGCGCAGGTGCCGAGCGCAACGATCGTCAACTTCTATGGCACCACCGAGACGCCGCAGGCTATGGCCTGGCATGTGGTGGAGGAAGAGGACGGCAGGGCGGCGGACGGCAGGATCCCGGTGGGTCGCGGCATCGACCGGGCGCAGCTTCTGCTGCAGTCCGCGCCGGGGGTTCAGGCCGGCATCGGCGAGCTGGGCGAGGTGGCGGTGCGCAGCCCCTACCTCGCACGCGGCTACCTGCACGAGCCTGAGCTGACCGCGCGCCTGTTCCCCTCCAGCCCCTTCTCTCACGACGCCGCGGACCGCCTCTTTCACACGGGGGACCTGGGACGCTACACGCCGGCCGGGGAGGTGGTCCTGGCCGGCCGGGCCGACCACCAGTTGAGCGTCCGCGGGTTCCGCGTGGACCCGCGCGAGGTGGAGGCAGTGCTCGAGCGTCACCCCGGCGTCCGTCAGGCCGTGGCGAGCCAGGAGTCCGACGCGCTGGGCGAGCAACGGCTCGTGGCCTTCGTCGTCCCGGTGGAGGAGCGGGGTGTTGCCGCGGGTGAGGTCCAGGAGTTCGTTCGCGCCCACCTCCCCGACTATATGGTGCCCTCCGCGGTGGTCGCCCTCGACGCGCTGCCGCTGACGCCGAACGGGAAGGTCGACCGCGCCTGCCTCCCCCCTGTCCCCGCCGCGCCGGCCGGCACCGGCCATGGGGAGGTACAGCCCCGCACGGATACGGAGCGGGCCCTCGCCCGGATCTGGTGCGAGGTGCTGGCGCGCACCCAGGTGAGCGCCTCCGACACCTTCTTCGAGCTCGGCGGCCACTCGCTTTTGGGCGTGCGCATGCTGTCGCGCGTCCGCGACGCCTTTTACGTGGAACTCCCCCTGCAGGCGCTCTTCGACCACCCCACCATCACTGCGCTGGCGCGGGTCATTGAGACGGCCGGGCCGGAGCGCGACCTGATTCCTCCCGTCCGCCCCATCCAGCGCGTCCGCTACGCGAGACCCACCCCAGGCGAATGAATATGCCCATCACCCGTCAGCCCGAGAATCCCGACATCCGGCTCGTGGAGACCCCGGACGAAGTCACCCTGCTCATCGACGGCGAGCAGGCCATGCAGGGATGGGAGCGCGACCTGATGTTCCAGTCCGCCGACCTCCTGTGCGGCTATGGGTCCCACTTCTTGGAGGTGGGGCTTGGCCTGGGCCTCTCGGCGCTGCGCATCGCCGGGAACCCCACCACGCGCCGCCACTTGGTGCTGGAGAAGTACCAGAAGGTCATCGATCTCTTCCGCGAGCGGCATCCGGTGCTCCCTCCCTCTCTCGAGCTCCGGCAGGTGGATTTTTTCGAGCACGTGCACCGCCTGGAGCCGGAGAGCTTTGACGGGATCTTCTTCGATCCCCACGTCCCGGCGCACATCCGCGAGGACGAGGCGCTGTGGAACGAGACGGTGCCGCTGCTCGCCCGCGCGCTCCGGGTGGGCGGTGCGCTGGTCCCCTGCTTTTCCAGCTATCCGGTGTTGCGCTGGCAGTTCGTGCGGCACTTCGGTCGGGTAGTGGTGGAGCGCCACTCTTTCACTCCATACGCGAACACCAACTACATGGCCAGCCCCGGCGGCGACGCGTACATCCAGTGCTTCATCCGGACCGAATGAACCGGGGACCGGGCTGCAGCGAGGGAGAACGCAGAGAGCGGCCCCGGGGATCTCTTCCCTGGGGCCGCTCTCATCGTGGTCCTGCTTGAAGAGGCGCCGCCCGGATTCGAAGCATGCTGACGCAGCTTCCGACCGCTAAAGATCTTCGGTTATTGTCCCCAAGAAGGCGTCAAGGTAGTATGGATACGGAGCCGCCGGGCGCGACTCTTCAAATCCTATCCCTGAGCCCCCCGCTCTCATGATCCGGCTCTCCCGGACGGTCGCGTTCAGCCGAGGCCTCCACCTCTACGAGGATTCCGAGGACCCGACCCGGCTCTATTACATGCCCGTGTCCGCCGAGCTGGATCATTCCCCGGACGGCACGGTCGACTTCGTGCATCATACGTTCCGGTCAGGCGGCCCGGCGGGCACGGACCTGTCGGTATACAGGTGGGCCGTGCGGAGCGTAGTCTCCGATACGGAGCTTGCCGACCTGGCCGGCGAGATGGCGGAAAGCCGCGGGCACCCGGTTCACCTGCAGGCGGCTCCCGTGTTGAGGATGCCGGATGTGAGCGCGGGAGTTTCTCCCGGGGCGTCCGGGAACCTGCTCCTGTGCATGGCTCGGCCAGGTCCTCGGGGACTCGACCTGTACAACGTGACGGTCGTGGCCAGGGATTCTGCCGAGCCGGCGCTGGCGGAGCAGCTCATGGGCCCTTCGGGGCTGGAGGTGAGCCTCGAGTTCAGGGTCACTGGAGCGACCACGCCGTTCCGGGGAATCATGCAGGCGAACTATGGTGCCGTCCGGCGACACCTCCTGACGACGTTCTCGGAGACGATGTTCCTCTCGTGGTCCCAGGTGACCGGTGAGGTCGAGACCCTCCTGGATAACGGAACGATCCGTCTGTGTGTCGCAGCCGGCGCGGCGGATTCGTTGGAGGTCGTTTCCGCGGTTTCCAGGCAGGTGATCAACCGCCTGATGCTCCTCCAGCGCCACCCGCCGAAGCCGGTCCCGTATCCCGCGATGTCCGGGGCCCGGTTCCGCATCGGGGAGCGGGAGGAAGGCGACCGATGGGAGACGGTCGAGTTGACGGAGTTCGATGTGGAAACCCGCTCCCTGGCCATGTCGTCGCACCTCAGGTCGATTCCTGCGGAAGCGTTCCGTGACCCGGTTGAACCGTGCGAGGAGATCCCACCGAAGCTGGCGCTCCACTTGGAGCGCGAGGGAATCCACGTCGGACGGCTCCCTTGCGCCGCAGGGGCTCCGGAGCCGCGCCCAGTGAGTGAGCCACTGCCACCCGCGCAAGCCCGGGAGCATCACCTCCACGGAACCGGCGAACGCCCTGCGCACACGGCCGGTGGCCGGCTTTCCGCTCCGCGCGCTAACCGTGCGCCGCTCGCCCTGGTCTGTGCGACCAACGACGCCTTCGCGCTCTCTGCGGCGGCGATGCTGCACTCCGTCGCCACTCACCTCGCCGACGGATCGAGTCTACGGGTGTTCATCCTGGACGACGGGGTCAGCCCCGAATCCCGGTCACGCCTCGAACGTGTCGTCGCGCGTTTCCGCGTCCTCACCGAGCTGGTCTGGCTGGAGCCGGACGTCTCCTCCATCGCGGGATTCAAAACACTCCCCGCCCTGCCCTACACGATGTACCTCCGCTTCCAGGTCGGATCGCTTCTTCCGGCGAGTCTCGATCGGGTCATCTACCTGGACACGGACATCGTGGTACGGACCGACCTGTGGGAGCTCTGGGAAACCTCCACCCGGGGATACACGATCGGGGCGGTCCAGAATCACCTGCCCTCGATGATCGGAGAGCCCCAGGGAGTCAACTCGTACCGGGAGTTGGGCATCGACTCTTCAGCTCCGTACTTCAACTCGGGCCTGCTGCTGATCGACCTCACCCGATGGAGGGAGGAACAGGTCGAGGAGCGCGCGATGGACTACGTCCGGACGCATCCCGATGATCTGCACTTCCCCGACCAGGAGGCCCTGAACGCGGTGCTCGCCGGCAGGTGGAGGGTCCTCCCGCCCCAGTGGAACGTGCTGCCCTCCATCTATGCGCTCCCCTTCTGGCCAGACTCGCCCCTGAAGCGCCAGGCCGTGGCCGACGAATGGAGAATACTGAACGGGCCGAAGGTCGTGCATTTCGCCGGCAAGACAAAGCCGTGGATGGCCGGTTGCGGACACCCGTTGAAGAGCTTCTTTCTGCATCACCTGAGAGAGAGTGGCTGGGAGCAGGCGTAGCGCACTCCATCCGATGATGGACCGGAGTCTGATGGTCCGGGAGATGAAGGAAAGGAGCCCTCCGGTGGGTCACGCCCGCCGGAGGGATTTCGTATGCAGACGAGCGCACCGTCTACCCCGGCAGGCGCTCACATTCCACTCCAGCAGCTGCAGGAGTTTCTCTCTCCTCGGCTGCATCGCCTGAATGAGCTGCTGGAGCAGCGGCTAGCGAACCTTCGCCGCC
Organism: Longimicrobiaceae bacterium; assembly: GCA_036260145.1. Classification (GTDB taxonomy): domain Bacteria; phylum Gemmatimonadota; class Gemmatimonadetes; order Longimicrobiales; family Longimicrobiaceae; genus JAFAYN01. The sequence continues at coordinate 8,757 of DATAAL010000723.1, forward strand.
CCGCCCGGTGAATGGGGGTCGCGAGCCGGCTATGACGCCAGCGCGGAAGCGCCCGCCGGGGCCGGCACGGGTGCTTCCCCCTGGACGATGCGCAGCGCGGGAATGCGCGCGTCGGAGGCCGCCGCACGGGCAGCCTGCAGGCGCTGCTCGAAGTAGCCGCGCAACGGCATCACGTGCTCCTCCTCTTCCCAGCGGGCTTCCAGGTCCTCAATGACGTGGTGCTCGGAGAGCATGACGCCGTCCCGGTACTCCCGGATCGCGGGATGGAGGAAGTTGCTGTCGGCGGCGCGCGCCACGTTGTCCCGCCGGATCCGGGCGCTCTTGAACGGGTCGTCACCCCCGCCGGAGCCGAACTCCAGGGTCGTCACGAAGCAGTGTCGGCCCTGGTCGAGGTACTTTTCCCGGATGTAGCCCAGCGGGAGGCCGCTCCGGTGCTCGGCCGCACCGTCGGGGCCCACCACCAGCAGGTCGCCCAGGAACGCCTGCTGCTGCCAGAGGTCCGACCCGGAGTTGACCCGGTCCAGCACCCGGTTGCTCAGTGTCGCGGGCTCCAGTGGGATCGCGTCCGCAGGCCAGGGCTCCTGATGGTTCTTCTCGCCCAGGATCCGGTCGAGGAGCCGGACGTTGTAGCGGAAGCCGTGGATGAAGCCCGAAGTAGACTTCCGGTAGCTCCGGCTCTGCATCAGCGTGCCGGCGAAGTACAGGTTCGGCTGGTTCACCGACTCCCATTCGCAGGTCAGGCGGGGGAACCGGTCCGAGATGGTCAGCTCCGGCCTGCACGACGCATCGAAGATCGAGGCGTCGAAGCAGAAGCCGGTGCAGCGGATCACCCGGTCGTAGACCAGCTCCTCCACCTCGTCCTCGGCGTGTCGGTAGGCGAAGGTAACCGCGAACAGCCCGTCCGCCCGCCTCTTTATCGAGCGCGTGTCCGCGTCGATCACCGCGTTCTGCGACTTCAGCTGGTAGGTGTCCAGGATGTTGTTGTTCACAGCCCGCAGATCGCCTACGTAATGGGTCTTCCAGGCCATGTCGATCGACTTCGGGCTCACCAAGTGGATGAGGGCCGCGGTGCCGACCAGGTTGTCGGCGGTCTCGAAGGCCGAGTTCCCCTTCCCGATGATCAGGACCCTCTGGTTGACGAAGTCCGCCGGGTTCACCGAGACGTCCTCATATCCCTCGGCCAGCTCGATCCCCGGGATCTCCGGGATGTAGGGTTTCGACACCCCGGTAGCGACGACCAGGTAGCTGCACGAAATCAGGTCGCCATCCGCGCTCTCGACGACAAATCGATCCCCCTCGCGCGAGACCCTGGAGACCGGCGCGTCGTAGCGAACCCGGATTCCGTGCCGCTCGACGAAGGCCTCCAGATAGGCGAGCAGCGATTCCGCCTGCGGGAAGAACTCGTGGCTGAACTCCTTGAAGAGCGGATTGTGCCCGTCACTGAGCAGCGAGTTCCAGTCGTGCCGCAGGTTGAACTCGGGGTCTGCGGACCCGGTGTACACCTTGTTGATCGAGATCAGCTTCCGGTGCCTAGGATAGGTCTCGAAGAAGCTTCCCGGCCGCTGCCCTCCCTCCAGGATCAGGTAATCGCGGCCCCGCCGATCGAAGAAGTAGCCCATCTGGACTCCGGCAGGTCCAGCGCCGATAACCAGATACTCGTGGTGAGAGGCCATGATGTGCGCTCGCGTTGAGGATGTCGGCCAACCTGTGCCCCCGGAGAGGAGCGGCGGGTACTGGCGGTGTTCGCGGTCGTAGCGGCTGCCTGGATGCTGCGCGAGTTGCTGAACGAGTTGCCAGGGCTCAAAGGGTTGTCGGATATGAGCATCGCAATAGCCGGCGTGCTCGCACTCTTCTTACTGCCTTCCGGGGAGGACGGCAGCGGGGCGCGGTTACTAGACTGGCGCACAGCTGAGCGCATTCCCTGGGGCATTGCGATCCTGTTCGGCGGTGGG
>DATAAL010000724.1:0-6144 GCA_036260145.1 Longimicrobiaceae bacterium
TGATGCTCCTGGTGCACGCCGGGGAAGCCGCCTGGCTCACCACGAGCGGTCCGGAATCTCCCCCGCTCGCAGAGCGCGCGGCGGCTCTCCTGCGGGCCGCCCGGGACATGGACGACGGAGCGCTCGTCATCACCAACGATATCTCCCCGCACATGTTCTACCGGGCGGGGCTCTGGGGGCTCCCCACGCGCGAGGACGCTGCGCAGCTCTCGCGCACCTTCCTCCCGGATTCGCTCGACGGGGTGCTCTTCGCTTACGGGACGCACCACATCCCCGACATGTTCGACGCGACGCGCGAGGCGTGCGTGGTGATGAAGCCGGGCGGGACGGTGGTCGTGCACGACTTCTTCGACGAAGGTCCCGCAGGGCAGTGGTTCCACCACGTGGTGGACAGGCACAGCAAGACCGGGCACGACATCCCGCATATCGGGCCGGTGCAGATGGCGGCGGTCCTCTTCGCCGCAGGGTTCCAGGACGTGGAGCTGCACGAGACACAGGACCCCTTCTTCTTCGCCTGCGACGGCGAGGAGGTGAAGGCCGGGGACCTGGCGCTCAGCTACCTGCTGGGGATGTACGGGATGGAGGAGAGCTTCAGGGGCCGGCTCGACGAGTTCGAGCAGATCGTCAAGACGGTGCTGACCTACCCCGAGGTGGGGGAGACGCCGGTGTTCACCGACGCCTTCGTGTACGTCCCGCGCCGTGCGGTGGTGGCGAAGGCGCGCAAGCCCGAGAACGGCACGGGGCCGCGGTACTCGGACGACGACCGGGTGCTCATCCGCGGGATCACCGAGCTCTTCCGCCAGGACCCGGCGGAGATCCTGCGCCGGGCGAGCACCACCGAGGAGGTGGGGCAGTACTGGTTCGGTGCGGACGGGAGCCGCTGGGGGATCTCCCCGGAGCGGCAGCGCGCCTGGATGGAGTGGGCGAGCACGGTGCTGTAGCGACCCCTCATCCCGGCTCGACGTGCAGCCCCTCTCCCGAGCGATCGGGGGAGGGGCTTTTCGTCGCGAGTTGGGTGGGGGGTGTCGATGGCGCTGCCGCTGAGGTCCCGTGGACGGCTCCCGCCATCGAGCCCCTGCCCCACGCGGGGGCTCGCTCTTCACCGCGGTTCCGCCCCGGCTCCGCCGCGGATGAGGTGAGGCATACTCGCCCAGCGAGGATGGGTTCCCCGGGAATTTTTCTTGATGGTAGAGTGTCCGACCGGTCTGGCCGCGGACATCATCTAGCCCGTTGTATTTCCGGATAGGTGCACTCAGCGGACGGATCTGCCTACAAGCTCACCGCCGGGGGTACGTCCCTGTGCCTGCTCGGGAAGCGGAGCAGGAGGCACGTCTCCGGTACACCCCGCGATCGCGACCATACCTCGTACGGAGCCGATGGACAGGTCTGGAAGCCTTGCCCCCCGGCAAGGCCATCTCTATCCTGTCGATCCGGACGAGCGTGTCCAGACCTGCAAAATTACTTCCATTCGACCACACAACGACCTCTCCCCGGACCTGGGTCCCACCTGCACATAGTGAAGCGGGCGAGCAATGCGCAAACTACCCTTCGTCGGCCGTGAACTCGAGGTGCGGCAGATTCTCGCCGTCCTCGAACGTGGCGTTGCCGGACACGGAAGCGTGGTCTTTGTGGAGGGGAGTGCCGGCATCGGCAAGAGCGTCCTCATCAGGAAGCTGATCGAGAAGCTGCTGTGCACGCCCGACCTCAAAGATGCTGTGGTGGCATATGGCCATTGCTACGAGGAGACCGGACCGCAGAACGCCTACCAGCCTTTCGTGGAGATTCTGGGGAGCATCGCCAATTCACCTGCGCGGCGTGACCTCCGGGACGTGCTGGGGGCGGCTTTCAAGAAGACCGCTCCGGACTGGCTGCAGGCCATACCAATGATCGGCCCGTTGCTCGGTGCGGGCGCGAAGACGGCGAGCCTCGCGACCGAACTCTGGGGTGCGGGCGCGACGCCGGACACGAGGCTCGACAGCATGGCGCGCCAGTATCTCGAGGCCATCACCGGCATCGGCCGGGACCGCCCGCTCATGGTTCTGGTTCTGGAGGATGTCCACTGGATTGATCATGCGTCGTGTGAACTGCTCCTGCGCCTGTCCAGTGTGCTCGCCGGATCCAGGATCGTGGTGGTTCTGGCGCACCGGCCGCTCCAGTCCGCCGACCGGAGCCACCCCCTGTCGAAGGCTCGCTCGGAGCTGATCGTTCGGGGCTGCGCCGAGGTGACTCAGCTTGGAGGGTTGACCGAACCGCAGATCGCGGAGTACCTGCGGGAGCGCTTCGGCGGGTCGTTCTCCGGGGACTTTCCGAGATGGCTGCTGCATCTGTGCAACGGCCATCCCCTGTTCATCTCGCAGTACCTCAACCTACTGGAACAGGAGGGGATCATCTACAGGAGGGACGAGCAATTCCAGATCGATGGCGGCGTGGTGGACCACGACGGTGAGTGGGAAGTCACGGGGCGACTCGCAGACCAGCCGGTGTCCAGCGATATCGACACACTCCTCGACTACCGCATCGAGCGGCTTATGGACGAGGAGCGTGAGATGCTGCAGATCGGTGCTGTCCAGGGTGAACACTTCGGCTCGCTTATTCTCGCGGAAATCTTCCAGAAGAAGGAGCTGACGATCCTGGCGCAGCTTCGCCGTGTCGCGGAGCGTCACCGGATCATTAGCCTGTACAGCGGGCATGATTGGCTGCGCGACAAGTCCGAGGTGTACGCGTTCGAGCACTTCCTGATGTACCAGGCTTTCTATCGTAAGCTGAGCCCGCGCGAGCGACTGCTGTACCATCGGGAGATCGCGGGCGTCCTCCGGAAGCTCGCGGGTGAGTACTCGTCTCCGCCACGCAGGCTGCTGCTGGACATTGCGCACCATTGCAAGAAAGGACAGCAGTACTTCGACGCGGCGAGCTACTACTATACGGCAGCGGAATCATCCTATTTCGATGGAGCAACTGTGGAGGCAGCGCATCTGTGCCAGGAAGCACTCACGAGCCTCAATCTCCTGTCGGAGGGTGGCACGGCGCGCGAGCGGATGATCGCCGACTGCACGCTCCTGCATCTGGTCTGTACCCTCTACGGCCCGATTGACCGTGCCGAGAACCTGGGTCTTCTGAGTTTGGCACGCGAAGGGGAAGCGGCGGCCGAGCGGGCCGAGAGCCGATCCACGTTGGCACAGATCAAGGCCCTGATGGGCCACCTGTACATCCGGCTCGGGAGGGTAAAGGAGGCGATTGCGGAGATGCGAGAGGCGGTGGAGATCGCGCAGGAGACGAACGACCCGATCACCGAGTTCTTCGCACTCGTCCAGCTCGGCAAGCAGTTGGCGAAGGACGACCTGGGGGAGAGCATGGTCGTTCGTTACCGGGCACGCGAGGTGTTCGACGAGCACGTGGCCACGGCGGATCTCGGTCCGGAACAGCACGCGCGGCTCTCGCGCCAGTTCAGCGTTCTGTTGCTCTACATCGGACTCGGGGAGTTCGACCGGGGAGATTTCGAGAAGGGGATCGAGTACCTGGAGCAGGGGGTGAGGGATCTCCGGAAGCACCACATGTACGACGACCTGCTCGCCGGGCTGAACTACCTCGGCCAGGTCCATGCGAACATCGGGCTCTTCCAGCGGGCGGAGCAATATGTTAGGGAGACCGTCGAGCTGCAGTCGCGGTACGATCCGGACACGCTCCACCCTTGGATCGGTTACAACCTTGCGCTGCTGGGGAAGATTCACCTGGAATGGGGACACCCCGAGCGCGCTGTGGAATTCATGAGGGAAGGGGTTCGGATCAGCGAGGAGACCCAGCAGGCGGATCTCCTCACGCTGGTGAGGAACTACCAGGCCGAACTGCTCATGTGCGATGCGAACCCCGAGGCGGACCTCCACGAAGCGGAGCGTGTGCTGATCCGGAACCTGGAGGAATCGCAGGACGGCGGCATGCACCGCAGCGCCGCGTTCTCACTGTCCCTGCTCGGTCTGCTGAAGCTCAAGCAGGGAATCCCTGGGGAGGCGTTCGCCTACAGCTCGCGAGCGGTCGGATACATTGACATCCACGGCAACATGCCCACACTGAGGATGGAGGAGGTCCTGTACAACCACCATCGCGTGCTATGGGCACTCGGCAGGGAGCAGGAGGCCATGTCATTCCTAGAGCGGGCACACGATGTGCTTCAGCAGAAGGGCCGTCGCATACGGAACCCGGCCTACAGGGACAGCTTCTTCGAAGGCGTGCCGCTGAGCCGGAGCATTCTGGACGCGTACCGGAGGCGCCCGGCCGCCGCAGCCAAGGATACCTCCGATGGGACGTGATAGGATCATCATCAAGGACCTGCTGGTTCGTGGAATCCTGGGGATCCATCCCGAGGAAAGGACCCATCCGCAGGACATCCTCGTGAATGTGGTTATGTTCACCGACCTTACCGAGGCGGCGGTCAGCGGCGATCTGAGCCGTACCGTGCGCTACGACGTCGTAGCGCAGCACGTGACGCGGCGCATCCTCGAAGGGCGGGACTTCCTGGCCGAAACACTGGCCTACGACCTGGCGAGGCTGATCCTGGCGGAATTCGCAGTGGACCACGTGTTGGTCAGGATCGAGAAACCCGCGGCGATCGAGTCCGCCCGGGCGGTCGGAGTCGAGATCGAGCGATCCCGGGCGGACTTCACCACCGGGCCAGCCGGCGGGTAGCCGCGGCTCGCAGGGGGCGAGGCTGGGTCGAGCAGCCTCGTGGATCGAGCAGCGAGCCGTCCGCCGTCTACGAATTGCCATCCAGCTCCGTCCTCAGCTCCGCCAGCAGGGTCAGCGCGTCCATCGGGGTGATCCGGTTGGGATCCGCCTCGCGGATCCGCTCGGCGACGCGGTGCTCGGGGCCCGGCTCCGCAGTCGCCACGGCCGCACGGGGCACGGAAACGGCTGCCGGCTCCGGCGCCGGGAGGTGCTCGATGATCCGGCTCTCGGCGGAGCGCGACCCCTCCAGGGTGCGCAGGATCTCCCGGGCGCGGGCGATCACCGTCGGCGGGATCCCGGCCATGCGCGCCACCTCGATCCCGTAGGAGCGGTCGGCGCCTCCGGGGACCAGGCGATGCAGGAAGACGATCCGGTCTCCCTCCTCACGGGCGGCCACGTTGAAGTTGACCACCCCGGGGAGGAGGTCGGCGAGCTGCGTCAGCTCGTGGTAGTGGGTGGCGAAGATGGTCTTCGCCTCCATGACGCCGTGCAGGTGCTCGGTGATGGCCCACGCCAGGCTCACGCCGTCCCAGGTGGCGGTGCCGCGCCCCACCTCGTCCATCAGCACCAGCGAGCGGCGCGAGCCGCCGTTTAGGATGGTGGCGCACTCGCTGGCCTCCACCATGAAGGTGGACTGTCCGCGGACCAGGTTGTCCGAGGCGCCCACCCGCGTGAAGATCCGGTCGCTCACCCCCAGCGAGACGTGCTCGGCGGGGACGAAGGCCCCCACCTGCGCCAGGAGCTGGATCAGCCCCACCATCCGCAGCAGCGTGGACTTCCCGGCCATGTTGGGGCCGGTGAGGATCATCACCCGGGAGTCCTCGTCCAGCAGCACGTCGTTGGGGATGTACTGGTCGTAGGGGATCATCGTCTCCACCACCGGGTGGCGGCCGCCGCGGACCTCCAGGCGGTACCCGGCGTGCACCTCGGGACGCACGTAGCGGCGGCGCACCGCGCACTCGGCGAACCCCGCCAGGACGTCCAGGGTGGCGACGCGCACGGCGGTGTCCTGGAAGCGCCGGACCTGGGTGGCGAGTGCCTGGCGCAGCTCCCCGAAGATGCGCGCCTCCACCTCCGCGATCCGCTCCTCCGCCCCCAGGATCTTCTCCTCCCACTCCTTCAGCTCGGCGGTGACAAAGCGCTCCAGGTTGGCGAGCGTCTGCTTCCGCTCGTAGTTCCCCGGGACGCGCTCGGCCTGGGCGCGGGGCACCTCCAGGAAGTACCCGAAGATCCGGTTGTAGCCCACCTTGAGGCCGGAGATCCCGCTCCGGTTCCGCTCCTGCGCCTGGAGCCGCGCCATCCAGTCCGTCCCCCCCTCGCGGAGCGCGCGCAGCTCGTCCAGCTCCGCGTCGAAGCCCGGCCGGATCACCCCCTCCCCCTCCGCGAACGCGGCGGCGGGAGCGTCGGCCAGGGTGCGGTCGATCC
>DATAAL010000725.1:0-14073 GCA_036260145.1 Longimicrobiaceae bacterium
GATCTGCGTGTCGAAGAGCCCCGCCACCGCGAGCCCCGCGTCCCGGTCCAGGATCCGCAGGTCGTAGTCGGCGTCGTGGAAGATGGTCTCGATCGCCGGGTCCTCCAGCAGGGTGGCGAGCGGCGAGAGGTCGTCGAGGGCGAGCGGGTCGATCAGGAAGTGCTCCTCGCGCGAGGAGAGCTGGATCAGGCTGAGCCGGTCCAGGTAGCGGTGGTACCCCGCGGCTTCCGTGTCCGCGGCGATCAGGGGGAGGCCGCGGAGCCGCTCGACGACGCTCCGGAGGTGCTCAGGGGTCTCGACGTATTCGTATCTCACGCGGCGTCCAGTTGCGAGTCGCGGCAAGATCGTCCCTTGGCCGCACCCTCGCAAGAGTGCTGCCCACGCGGCCAGCCGGTTGCCCCGCCGGTCGGGCAGGGTCTATCTTGCGACCCGTCGCGCCGGCCGGACCGGCGCCCGAAACGCTCTCCCGACTCGTATGCCCCGCTCCCACCCTGTCGCACCGGATCTGGTCGTCCTCGCCCGCCGCATCCACCTCCTGGGCGACCATCCCCCCGTGGCCGCGCTCCTGGTCCGCGGCGGGCGGGTGGTGGCCGCGGGGACGGAGGCGGAGGTACGCGCCGCCGCGCTCCCGGGGGCCCGCGTCGAGTCGCTGGGGGAGGCGACGGTCACCCCCGGGTTGACCGACGCCCACGTCCACCTCACCACCTGGGCGCTGGCCCGCCGGCGGGTGGACCTGAACGGCGCGCGCACCGCGGAGGAGGCCGTCGAGCGGGTGCGCGCGGCGGTATCGCCAGGAGGGGCGCAGGCGCAGGGTGAGTGGGTGCTGGGCCAGGGGTGGGACATGAACCGCTGGGGCGTCTTCCCCACCCGGGAGATGCTGGACGCCGTGGTGCCCGGCCGGCCGGCCTTCCTGGAGAGCCACGACATCCACGCCGCCTGGCTGAACACGGAGGCGCTGCGCCGGCTGGGGATCGACCGGGGCACCCCGGACCCGGAGGGGGGGACCATCGTCCGCGACGGGGCGGGGGAGGCCACCGGGGTCCTCCTGGAGAACGCCAAGTGGCTGGCCGCCCCGCTCCTCCCGGAGCCCACCGCGGCGGAGAAGCGGGCCGCGCTCCTGGACGCGCAGCGGGAGGTGCACCGGCTGGGGATCACCGGCGTGCACTCGGTGGAGTTCGCGGGGCTGGAAGACTTCGGCGCCCTGGAGCAGGACGGGCTCCTGCGCCTCCGCGTCCTCCAGGCCGTCCAGCTCGACCGCCTGGACGCGGCCATCCGGGTGGGGCTCCGCAGCGGCCTCGGGAGCGAGTGGCTGCGGATCGGCGGGGTGAAGATGTTCCTGGACGGGGCGCTCGGCTCCCGCACCGCCTGGCTCCGGGAGCCGTACATCGGCTCGGAGAGCGACCGGGGGATCGAGACCCTCCTGCTCGCCGAGTTCCGCGAGGCGGTGTGGCGGGCGGCGGAGGCGGGGATCGCCTCCACGGTGCACGCCATCGGGGACGCGGCGGTGGAGCGGGCGCTGGAGGTGCTCTCGTCCGCGCCCGGGGTCCCGGCGATGCCGCACCGGATCGAGCACCTCCAGCTCTGTCCGCCGGAGCTGTGGGAGCGGGCGGGGCGTTCGGGGATCGTGGCCTCCATGCAGCCCGTCCACCTCCTCACCGACATCCCCGCTGCGGAGCGCCACTGGGGGCACGAGCGCTCGCGCGGGGCGTACGCCTTCGCTCCCCTGCTGCGCGCCGGGATGACGCTGGCCTTCGGCTCCGACGTCCCGGTGGAGACGGTGGACCCCCGCCCGGGGCTCTTCGCCGCGACGAAGCGCATCACCTGGGAGGGCGAGCCCGCGGGGGAGTGGTACCCGGAGCACCGCCTCACCGCGGAGGAGGCGCTCCGCGGGTACACCGAGGGTCCCGCGGTGGCCGCGGGAGAGGAGGGGAAACGGGGGCGGCTCCTCCCCGGGTACGACGCGGACCTGGCGGCGTGGGACGTGGACCCGCTCGCCGCCTCCCCGGAGGAGCTGCGCGGGATGCGGTGCCTGCTGACCGCGGTCGGGGGGGAGGTGATGTTCCGGGAGGGCGGCGGATGACCCCGGAGGGGCTGGAGCGCGCCGTCCGGGCCCTGGCCCGGGCCGGGAGGGTGGTGGCGTCCACCGGGGCCGGGATGTCCCGGGAGAGCGGGATCCCCACCTTCCGGGACGCCCGCGAGGGGCTCTGGGCGCGCTACGACCCCGAGGAGCTGGCGACCGAGCGGGGCTTCCGCGCCGACCCGAGGCTGGTGTGGAGCTGGTACACGGGGCGGCGGCGGCGGATATCCGCGTGCGAGCCCCACGCCGGGCACCGAGCGCTGGCGGAGCTGGAGCGGCTCGTCCCCGGACTCACCGTGGTCACCCAGAACATCGACGGGCTGCACGCGCTGGCCGGGTCGTCGGACGTGGTGGAGCTGCACGGCAATATCCACCGGGCGAAGTGCCTGGACGCGCACCACCCGTTCAACGGCGAGCTGCCGGACGAGGACGGGGATCCGCCTCCCTGTCCGCGCTGCGGCTCCCCGCTGCGCCCGGACGTGGTGTGGTTCGGGGAGGTGCTCCCGGAGGACGCCACCGCGCGCGCCTGGCGCCTCGCGGAGGAGTGCGACGTGATGCTGGTGGTGGGCACCTCGGGGCTGGTGTACCCCGCGGCTGACCTCCCCCGCGTCGCGCGGCGGGCCGGGGCGCGGATCGTGGAGGTGAACCCGGAGCCCAGCGGGATCACCCCCCTGGCGGACGTCTTCCTGCAGGGCACGGCGGGGACGGTGCTCCCGGCGCTAGTGGACGGGGTGCGGCGGGAGCGCGCCGCGCCGGGCTGAAGCCGCTGCGGCGCTGCCCCTTGCCGCCGGTCCGGCACGCGGGGCACTTTACTCCGCTTCCGGGGTGCGGGGGCGGCCCGTTCCTTGCCTCACCGCTCCGGCCACCGAACCACACCCAACTCATGATCCGACGTACCAAGATCGTCTGTACGCTGGGCCCCGCCTCCTGGTCCCCGGAGCGTATCACCTCGCTCATCGTCGCGGGGATGGACGTGGCCCGGATCAACTTCTCGCACGGCGACCTGGAGCAGCACGCGCGCACCATCCAGAACATCCGCCAGGCCACGGCGAAGAGCGGGCGACCGGTGGCCATTCTGGGCGACCTGCAGGGCCCCAAGATCCGGGTCGGTGTCCTCCCCGGGCCGGTGGAGCTGCGGCCCGGAGACGCGGTCACCTTCGCCCCGGAGGGGGAGCACCGGGACGTCGAGCTCCCCACCACCTACTCCCACCTCGCCCACGACCTCGATGTGGGGGACGTGGTCCTCCTGGCCGACGGGCTGATGGAGCTGATCGTGGAGGACGTGGCTCCGCCCCGGGTGCAGATGCGGGTGATCCACGGCGGGACGCTGACCTCCAACAAGGGGATCAACCTCCCCGGGGTGCGCGTGAGCGTCCCCTCGCTGACCGAGAAGGACCTTCGCGACCTGGAGTTCGCGCTGGAGCAGGAGGTCGACTACATCGCCCTCTCCTTCGTCCGCTCCGCGGAGGACGTGCACGACCTGCTGCGCCGTATCCCGGAAGGAGGGCCGCTGGTGGTGGTGAAGGTGGAGAAGGGGCTCGCCCTGGAGAACCTGCAGGCCATTCTGAGGACCACCGCCGCGGCGATGGTGGCGCGCGGCGACCTGGGGGTTGAGCTCCCCTTCGAGAAGGTGCCGCTGGCGCAGAAGCGGATGATCCAGCTCGCCAACGCCTCCAGCCGCCCGGTGATCACCGCCACCCAGATGCTGGAGTCGATGATCGAGAACCCCCGCCCCACGCGCGCGGAGGCCTCGGACGTGGCGAACGCCATCATCGACGGCACCGACGCGGTGATGCTCTCCGCCGAGACCGCCACCGGGAAGTTCCCCGTGGAGGCGGTGAAGTCGATGGTGCGGATCGCCCAGGAGATCGAGGATTCCCACGTGATCCAGGCGGGGCCGCACTACGACATCCCGCTGGAGAGCGCCGAGGACGGGCACACCCCCACCGAGCGCGCCATCGCCGCCGCGGTGGCGGAAGCGGTCCGTCGCCTCAACGCGCCGCTGATCCTGACCTTCACCAGCAGCGGCGCCACGGCCCGGGTGGTCTCCTCCTTCCGGCCCCCCGTCCCCATACTGGCGCTGACCGATTCCCACCGCACCTACAACCAGCTCGCCCTGGTGTGGGGGGTGATCCCCGTGCTCTGCTCCCCGGAGGCCAGCTTCGAGGAGATGCTCGCCTGCGGGCGGCAGACGGCTATCGAGCGGGGGCTGGCGCAGCCGGGGGACCGGGTGGTGGTCACCGCCGGGGTGCCGATGCACGTGCCGGGGACCACCAACATGCTGCAGGTCGAGATCGTATGACGGCATGTAGCGGGCCTCGATGAAGCTCCACATCCTCGGGTCGGGGACGTCGTTCGGGGTCCCCGTCGTCGGGTGCCGCTGCGCCACCTGCACCTCCGCGGACCCGCGGGACCGGCGGACGCGCCACGGGGCGCTGCTGGAGGAGGACGGTAGGTTCCTCCTGGTCGACACCCCGCCCGAGCTTCGCCTCCAGCTCCTGGCCGCCGGGGTTTCGCGCATCGACGCGGTGTGGTACACGCACTACCACGCCGACCACGTGCACGGGGTGGACGACCTGCGCGTCTTCTCCGTGCGCAGCGACCGGCCCCTCCTGGTGTACGGCTCCGAGGAGTGCGTGGCGGCGCTGGAGGACCGCTTCGCCTACGTCTTCGACCCGAACATCCGGCCCATCGAGGGGACCACCAAGCCGGACGCCGAGCTGACCGCCTTCCGCGCCTACCAGGAGCTGGAGGTGGCGGGGTTCCGGATGCTCCCCCTCCCCGTCCCGCACGGGCACGTGGAGGCCTTCGGGTTCCGGGTGGGGGCGCTGGGATACATCACCGACGCCAAGCTGCTTCCGCCGCGGACGCGCGAGGCGCTCGCCGGGGTCCGGGTGCTGGTGCTCAACGCCCTCTGGTACGGGAACCCGCACCCGACGCACTTCACCGTGGAGGAGGCGGTGGAGGTGGCGCAGGAGATCGGGGCGGAGCGGACCTTTTTGACCCATCTGAGCCACCGGGTGCGGCACGCGGAGCTGGAGCGGGACCTTCCTCCGGGGGTCTTGCCGGCGTACGACGGGCTGGTGGTGGAGGTTTGACGATTATCTTGTCGTGCTTGTCGTGGCGGACCGCTCCAGAGCCCGCAAACAGCGCGGTCTCTTCCGCGGGGGCGAGGAGCCTCAGGATACTACTTCTGAGTCTCCCCGCCCCGGAGTGAGCCCCGCGGTACTGCTGCGGGTCTCCCTCCGCACGTCTTTTGAGGGGTACTGCGGGAACGACAAAGACGAACAGCTGAACCACGACGACGACCCTCTCCCCTCGTGGGAGAGGGTGGCGCGGAGCGCCGGGTGAGGGGCTTCACGATCACCTTATCGCACTCCCTGGTCATCATGCCCGAGCAGAGCCTGGTCACGCTGGACTACAACAACATGCTGTCCCCGCGCCTGGGCGGCCGCGGGATCGACCCCGCCCGGCTGGACGCGCTGGCCGGGCGCTTCCGCGAGGTCCACGAGGACACCCGGCGGCGGCGGGAGGCCGGAGAGCTGGGGTTCTTCGAGCTTCCCTACGCGCAGGAGGTGGTGGACCAGATCGAGGCCTTCGCCAACGGGGCAGGGCAGGCCTTCGAGAACGTGGTGGTGCTGGGGATCGGCGGGTCGGCGCTGGGGACCATCGCCCTCCGGACCGCGCTGCTGAACCCATTCTGGAACGAGCTGGACGACGAGGGGCGGGAGTTCTTCCCCCGCCTGTACGTCCTGGACAACGTCGACCCCACCACCTTCGGTGCCTTCCTGGAGAAGGTGGACCTCCGCAAGACGCTCTTCAACGTCATCTCCAAGTCCGGGGGGACTGCCGAGACCATGAGCCAGTATCTGGTGGTCCGGGAGCGGCTGGAAGCCGAGCTCGGCGAGGGGTGCCGCGGACACCTCCTCTTCACCACCGACCCGCAGGAGGGCGTCCTCCGGCAGCTCGCGCAGAGCGAGCGCATCGGCACCCTCCCTATCCCGGCCAAAGTGGGCGGGCGTTTCTCCGTCCTCTCCGCCGTGGGGCTCTTCCCCGCCGCCATGGTGGGGATCCCCATCCGCGAGCTGCTGGAGGGCGCCCGCGCCATGGACGAGCGCTGCCGCGCGGACGACCTGCGCAGCAACCCCGCGGGGATCTTCGCCGCGCTCCAGTACCTCGCCGATACCGAGAAGGGCGCCCCCATCCACGTGATGATGCCCTACTCCGACCGTCTGCGCGACGTGGCCGACTGGTTCCGGCAGCTCTGGGCGGAGAGCCTCGGGAAGCAGTACACGCGCGCCGGGGACGAGGTGTTCGTGGGTCCCACCCCGGTCAGGTCGCTGGGCGCCACCGATCAGCACTCGCAGGTGCAGCTCTACATGGAGGGGCCGTTCGACAAGACCATCACCTTCCTGGTGGAGCGCGACCCGGGGGAGGATGTGCAGATCCCCGCGCTCCCGCAGTACGCCGATGTGGGCGAGCTGGGCTACCTGGGGGGGCACACCCTGGGGGAGCTGCTCCGCGTGGAGCAGGCGGCCACCGAGGCAGCGCTCGCGCAACGCGGACGGATGAGCATGACCATCGAGGTGCCCCGGGTGGACGCCCGCTCGGTGGGCGCGCTGCTCATGCTCCTGGAGATCGCCACCGTCTACGCCGGCGGCCTGTACGGGATCGACCCGCTGGACCAGCCGGGCGTGGAGCTGGGGAAGCAGCTCACCTACGGGATCATCGGGCGCAGCGGGTTCGAGGAGCGCCGCGCCGAGTGGGAGAGCCGGGAGCCCAAGCGCGAGGAGTGGATCGTAGGCTGATGGGGAACCCGCCGGAACCGCCGCGCGTGTGCGTGCGTATCACAGGGGAAATCACCGGTGCCGGGCATCGAACCTGAGGAGAACACGATGGAGAAGCTGCGGGTCTTCGGACTCATGACCCTGCTCACCCTCCTCCTGGTGGGGCTGGGCGGGGCCGTCGGCGGGCAGGGCGGGATGATGGTCTTCTTCGTCCTGGCCCTGATGATGAACTTCGGGATGTACTGGTTCAGCGACCGCATTGTCCTGCGGCAGTACGGCGCGCACATCGTGCATCCCGGCGAGGAGGGCGGCCGCTTCGACCCGCTGTACGAGATGGTGGACCGGCTCCGCCGGCGGGCCGGGCTTCCCATGCCCGTCGTCGCGGTCTCGGAGCAGGTGCAGGCCAACGCCTTCGCCACCGGGCGCAACCCCGAGCACGCGGTGGTGTGTGTCACCCGCGGGATGTGGGAGCTGGTGGTCCAGGGGCATATGACGGTGGAGGAGCTGGAGGGGGTGATGGCCCACGAGCTGGCGCACATCAAGCACCGCCATATGCTGGTGGGGACCATCGCGGCGAGCATGGCCGGGGCAGTGATGATGATCGGCAACATGCTCAAGTGGGGTGCCATCTTCGGTGGCTTCAGCCGCGACGACGACGAGAACCCCCTCGCTCTCCTGGCGCTGGCGATCCTGGCCCCGGTCGCCGCGATGGTGGTGCAGATGGCCATCTCCCGCCGCAACGAGTTCGAGGCCGATGCGGGCGGGGCGGAGATCTGCGGGAAGCCGCTGGCCCTGGCCAGCGCGCTGCGCAAGATCGAGCGGATTGCCCACGGGTACCCGATGCAGGTCTCCCCCTCGGCCGCGCACCTGGCGATCGTGAATCCGCTCGCCGGGGCGGAGGGGGTGCTCAACCTCTTCCGCACCCATCCGCCCACGGAGGACAGGGTGGCCCGCCTGCAGGCGCTCGCGGCGCGGCAGGACGCCGCCGCGCTTACCCGGTGAGCCATCCCTGTGACGGGGCGGGGCCGTGCGCGGACCGGACGCTGATCGTCCTGAACCCCGCCGCCGGGCAGGAACCCTCCGATCGAGTGCGCCGCCTCCTGGGCGGCGCATTTGCCGTCCGGGGCGCGGGCTTCGACCTGGTGGAGACCGCTGGGGCGGGCGACGCGGAGCGCTTCGCGCGCGACGCGGTGGCGAAGGGGTACCGGGCCGTGGTCGCGGTGGGAGGCGACGGCACCGTGGCGGAGGTCATCACCGGGCTGGCGGGGACGCCGGTCCCGCTGGGGATCGTCCCGCAGGGGACGGGGAACCAGGTAGCGTGCAACCTGGGGATCCCCCGCGACGTGGAGGGGGCGGTGGAGGTGGCCGTGCACGGCACCCCCCGGCCGATGGACCTGGGGCAGCTCTCCGACGGCCGGTACTTCGCCCTGATGGCGGGGGCGGGGTGGGACGCCGAGGTCATGACCGTCGCCACCCGCGAGCTCAAGGACCGCTGGGGCTTCGGCGCCTACCTGTACGCCGGGTTCCGCAAGGCGCTCGCCCCTCCCATCACCCGCTTCCACATCACGGCGGACGGCCAGTCGTTCGAGGTGGAAGCCGCCACGGTGATCGTGGCCAACGTGGGGCAGATCATCTACGACATGCTCCCGCTGGAGCTGCGGATCGGTCCGGGGGTCTCCTTCCACGACGGGGTGCTGGACACCTGCATCTTCGCCCCCCGGAGCTTCCCGGACGTGGCCGCGGTGCTCTGGCGGGTGGCGCGCGGGAAGTACGTGGGCGACGACCGGATGATCTACCTGCGCGCGCGGGAGGTCCGGATCGAGTCCACCCCCGTCACCGTCGCGCAGGTGGACGGAGACGTGATCGGCGAGACCCCGCTGGAGGTCCGGGCGGTGCGGGACGCGGTGCGGGTACTGGTCCCGGCCGATTGAACTGCTTTGAACTGCCTGGTTGGGCGTGTCCCCCCTGGCGGGGGGCCGGGCTGGCGCGCAGTAACGCACGATACCACCGTGCGTAACTGCGGCGAGCCTCAACGGTACTGCTGTTGAGTCTCGCCCCTTCGGGCGCACATCCCTCACGTAACCACAGAACGGCAGGGTCCCTCCCGGCGGACCCTGCCGTTGTTTTGCTCCCCTCCCACTTGCGGGAAGGGGCCGGGGGAGGGGGTACCTACAGCCCCAGCGCCCTGGGCACGTTGATCCGGCCGCTTCCGTAGAAGGGATCCTTCCCCGGCGCGCCCAGGTCGTCGGCCGACTGCTGGATCCGCGCGCGGATCTGCGCCGGGTTGCGCCCCAGCTCCTCCACGAGTAGTGCGGCCAGCCCGGTCACGTGCGGGGTGGACATGCTGGTCCCGCTCAGGCCCAGCGCGTAGGCCCCCGTCTGGCAGCCCGGCCGAGACAGGCTGAACCGGGAGCACGCCGCCCATACGGTCTGCTGATTCCCCCCGGGCGCGGCCACGCTGATGGCCGAGCGCCCGTAGTTGCTGTACGGAGCGCGGGCGTCCACCTCGTAGAACGGCCCGTTCACCCCCGCCGCGCCGGTGGGGGCGGTGGCGGAGACGCAGAGCACGTTGGGCGTGCCGCAGAAGGAGGAGTAGGCGTTCCCGTCGTGGTCGAAGTCCCGGCTGCCGTTTCCGGCTGAGACCACCACGGTCACGCCCTTCCGGTTGGCCTCGTTGAAGACCTTGTTGATATAGCCGACATAGCGGCCGTATTCGTCCTTGGAGAACACCCCGCCCAGGCTCATGTTGATCACGTCGGCCCCGTTGTCCACCGCGTGGAGGACCCCCTGGATGAAGGCGCTGAAGGTGCCGAAATTATTCATGGCCAGCACCTTCACGCCCATGAGCCTCACCCGGGACGTCATCCCCGCCGCGATGGCGGCGTTGCTGCTGACCGTCGCCGCCACGTGCGTCCCGTGGTAGCGGAGGTCCGCCACCGGGTGTGCTCCGGGGAAGCGCTGTGCGAGCACCCGGTCGTCCGAGGGGACGAAGGAGACGGAGCGGGACAGGTCCACCAGCCCGGCCAGGTCCGGGTGCGTGTAGTCGATCCCGGAGTCCAGGATGGCTACGGTCACGTCGGCCGAGCCGAGGCGCCCGGCCGCCCATGCCCGGTCGGCTCCCACGGCGCGGAGGTGCCACTGGCGCGGGTAGAGGAGGGCGGTGGCCGGGGCGGTGGGGGAGGCACCCTCCGCGTCCGCGGCGACAGGCTCGTTCTGCCCGGCTACGTCCACCTGGAAGGTCCCATCCCTCTGGATATCGCTGATCCCGCCCTGGGTCCGGAGCAGCGCCGCGGCACCGTCCGACAGGCCGCTGACGATGGCGACTCCCGAGGGGTGGGAGAAGTCGACCCTCCCTCCCAGGGAGGCCACGCGGGCGGCGAAGTCCGCGGGAACGGCGCCTCCGGAAAGGAGAACCAGGTGCCGGTCCACGGCGTCCGTCCCGTACACGCGGGCGGGCACATCGTCGGGAACGACCGGTGACGCGCCGTTGTCCGCGCACCCGGCAAGGCCGATCGTGCTGGCAGCGAGCAGGGTGAGGAGGGAGGGACGGGAGAGACGGGGCATGAATGACTCCTGGGCAGAGAAGGATGGAAGCTATCGCCAGCCTACCGGGTGGGACGGAGCCGGAACGGACGATCCCGCCGCGGGTGCATGGCAGCATAAGATAAGACATATTATGTTATCACAATCCGGTATGTTAGTCAACTGAAAGCAGATGTGAGGGAGCCTGTGCGGCGTGGGGGAGAACCCTGCGCTCCCTCCCCGTCACACTCCCCACGGTTGAATCCCGTGCCTCCCTGCGGTAAATTTTCGGGATGATCCAGAACACCCTGCGTCCGGCCACCTCCCCGGGCACCACTGTCCCGCGCGACCGGGAGGAGGGCGAGTTCCTCGTGGTCCGCGGTGCCCGCGAGCACAACCTCCAGAACATCGACGTCGCCATCCCCCGCGACCGCCTCACGGTGATCACCGGGCTGAGCGGGAGCGGGAAGTCGTCGCTCGCCTTCGACACCATCTACGCCGAGGGGCAGCGCCGCTACGTGGAGTCGCTCTCCGCGTACGCCCGGCAGTTCCTGGGGATGATGGAGAAGCCGGACGTCGATGCCATCGAGGGGCTCTCGCCCGCCATCTCCATCGAGCAGAAGACGGCGGGGCGGAACCCGCGCTCCACCGTGGGGACGGTGACGGAGGTGTACGATTACCTGCGCCTCCTCTGGGCGCGGGTGGGGACCCCTCACTGCCCGAGCTGCGGGGAGCCGGTGCGCCGCCAGAGCGCCACCCAGATCGTGGACCAGGTGCTGGAGTGGCCGGAGGGGACGCGGATCGAGGTGCTGGCGCCGCTGGTGCGCGGGCGCAAGGGCGAGTTCCGCGACCTCTTCGAGGAAATGCTCCGCAAGGGGTTCGTCCGCGCGCGGGTGGACGGGGAGCTGATCGAGCTGCAGAGCCCGCCGAAGCTGAACCGCCGGCAGAACCACGACATCGCGCTGGTGGTGGACCGCCTGGTGGTGCGCGGGGAGGACCGCTCCCGCCTGGCGGACTCGGTGGAGACGGCACTCCGCATGGCAGAGGGGGTGGTGGAGGTGGACGCCCACCTGGACGGCGGCCCGCCGCAGGCGCACCTCTTCTCCGAGCACTACGCCTGTGCCACCTGTGGGGTGAACATCCCGGAGCTGGAGCCGCGCCAGTTCTCCTTCAACTCCCCGTACGGGGCGTGTGCGGCGTGCGGTGGGCTGGGGACGCGGCGGGAGCCAAACCCCGAGCTGGTTCTGGGCGATCCCTCCATCTCCATCCTGGAGGGGGTGGTTCTCCCCTGGGGGGTGCCCCGGGGGCACCTGCGGGGGACGATCCTGGAGGGGCTGGCCGCGGCTCTGGGCTTCAACCTGAACACCCCCTGGCGTGACCTCCCGGAGGCCGCCCGGCAGCTCCTCCTGCACGGCGCGGAGGCAGGGGGCGGAGCCGGCATCCCCAGGAAGCTGAAGTGGGGGGGGATCCTGCGCGACATCGAGCAGCGCTACCGGGAGAGCTCCAGCGACTCCCTGCGGGAGCAGCTCGAGGAGTACATGTCCGTCCTCCCCTGCACCACCTGCGGAGGGGCGCGCCTCCGCCCCGAGAGCCTGGCGGTAACCGTGGGGGGGCGCTCCCTGGGGGAGATCGTGGCGTTCCCGGTCAACGAGGCGCTGGACTTCTTCCGGGGCCTCGGCGAGCTGCGCCACCTCCCCAAGGACATCGCCGCCCCGATCCTCAAGGAGGTCACGGAGCGCCTCTCCTTCCTGGTGAACGTGGGGCTGGAGTACCTGACCCTCGGGCGCTCGGCCGAGACGCTCTCCGGCGGCGAGGCGCAGCGGATCCGTCTGGCGACGCAGATCGGCTCGCGGCTGGTGGGGGTGCTGTACATCCTGGACGAGCCCTCCATCGGGCTGCACCAGCGGGACAACGAGCGGCTGCTGGACACGCTGAAACAGCTCCGCGACCTGGGGAACACGGTGCTGGTGGTGGAGCACGACGAGGACACCATCCGCGCCGCCGACCACGTGGTGGACCTGGGGCCGCGCGCCGGGCGCCACGGGGGGCGGGTGGTGGCGGAGGGGACGCTGGAGGAGATCATCGCCGCCCCGGAGTCGCTGACGGGCGCCTACCTGCGGGGCGAGCAGCGGATCCCCATTCCGGCCGAGCGCAAGCAGCCGCAGCCGGGGCGGGAGATCGTCATCGAGGGGGCGCGGGAGCACAACCTGCGCAACCTGACGGTGCGCATCCCCCTGGGGTGCTTCGTGGCGGTGACGGGGGTGTCGGGATCGGGGAAGTCCACCCTGATCAACGACATCCTGTGGAACGCCCTGGCCCGCAGGTTCTACCGCGCCAAGACCGTCCCCGGGGCGCACACCCGGATCACCGGGCTGGAGCTGCTGGACAAGGTGGTGGACATCGACCAGTCGCCCATCGGGCGGACGCCGCGCTCCAACCCCGCCACCTACACGGGATTGTTCACCATCATCCGGGATCTGTTCGCGGAGCTCCCGGAGAGCAAGATGCGGGGGTACACTCCGGGACGCTTCTCCTTCAACGTGAAGGGGGGGCGCTGCGAGGCGTGCCAGGGCGATGGCCTGGTGAAGATCGAGATGCACTTCCTCCCGGACGTGTACGTCCCCTGCGAGGTGTGCAAGGGGAAGCGCTACAACCGGGAGACGCTGGAGGTCTATTACAAGGGGCACACCATTGCCGACGTCCTGGACCTCACGGTGGACGAGGCGCTGGAGCTGTTCGACGCGGTCCCCCGGCTGAAGCGCCACCTCAAGACGCTCTCGGACGTTGGGCTGGGGTACATCCACCTGGGGCAGGCGGCCACCACCCTCTCCGGCGGCGAGGCGCAGCGCGTCAAGCTGGCGACGGAGCTGGCCAAGGTGGCTACCGGGCAGACCTTCTACATCCTGGACGAGCCCACTACGGGGCTGCACTTCGAGGACGTGCGGATGCTGCTGGAGGTGCTGCACCGCCTGGTGGAGCGAGGGAACACGGTGCTGGTGATCGAGCACAACCTGGACGTGATCAAGACGGCGGACTGGATCATCGATCTGGGGCCGGAGGGCGGGCCGGCGGGAGGGGAGGTGGTGGCGGTGGGGACGCCGGAAGAGGTGGCGGCGAACCCCCGCTCGCACACCGGACGCTTCCTGAGGTCGAGCCTGTCGAACGGGAAGGGTCGGTAACCACAACCACGGATCCCCCTCCCCGCATCATTCAAGTCCGTTCCCGATCACGCCTTCCGGAGCACGGCCATGGAAAACGAGACGAGATTGCGAGGCGCGGGCGGTACGTCCGGAGGTCTGCTGGAGTTCTTCGCCGGAGTCGCCATGGTGGCCGTGGGCGCCTACCTCCTGACTAGCCGGGTGGTGGTGAGCAGCGGGTACTGGACGCTCTGGGGGTACGATGCGTTCGGCCTCTCCCTGATCCCCCTCCTGGTGGGGATCGGCGTGCTCTTCTTCAACGGCCGCTCGATGCTGGGATGGCTGCTGCTGTTCGTGGGGGCGGCCATTATCCTGGCCGGGATCGTCGTCAACCTGCAGATCTACTTCCAGCCGACCAGCCTCTTCGGCACCCTGATGATCCTGGGACTCATGGCCGGCGGGATCGGGTTGGTGGTCCGCGCGTTGCGGCCTCACTGAGCCCGTCACTCCCACCGTCGTGGTGCGAGGAGCGGCCCAGCCTTCCCCGGGC
>DATAAL010000726.1:0-13296 GCA_036260145.1 Longimicrobiaceae bacterium
CCGGCTCCCCGGCGCAGGCGCGCAGGTACAGCTCCAGCGCCGCGCGCGCCTCCGCGTCGGCGGCGGGGGCGTGCGGCGGGAGCGCGTCCCAGGCGCGGCGCAGCTCGTCCCACCCCCGCGCCGGGTCTCCCCCCCGCTCGCCGGCCGGGAGCGCATCCAGCAGGCGGCGTGCGTCGTTGGGGGTGAGGCGCTCCACCACCCGTCGGCGCTCCGCGTCGGGGAGGGCGAGGAGCGCGCGGAGCCCCGTCGCGGCGTCGTCGCAGACCGCCGTCCGCAGCGCGGCGGAGGCGGAGAGCGGGCGCAGGCCATCGAAGGCAGCGTAGTACCACTTCCTCCACGCGTCGCCGGCGGCGAGGTCCGCGAGGAAGCGGGCCAGGTATGCGGCGCGGTCGGGGAAGCGGAGCACCCCCTCGCCCGGGTCGCCCCACACCGCCGCGTCCGGCCCGGACCGCCCCTCCGCCAGGGCGCGCCCGAGCGCCCGGGCGATCTGCGCCGCCCAGGCGCGGGCGACCCGGTCGCCGTCCCACTCCGCGCCCACCTCCAGCTCCACGTGCAGGCGGCGGATCAGCCACACGCTCTCGTCGGAGGTGTCGAGCAGGGGCGCCAGGGTGCGCCGCAGCCCGCGCAGCAGGGCGCCGCGCGCAGCCTGGTCCAGCCGGCTGCGCACCCCCTCGGCCTCCGGGTGCGCGGCGGGGACCAGGTAGTCGGCGTGGAAGCGGCCGACGCGGAGGCTCCCCGCTGCGGGCATGGCCTAGCTGCCCACCACCTGCATCCGTGGCTCCGGGGGAGCGGCGCTGTCCCGGGCGCGCAGCTCCTCCAGCACCTGGATGGCCCCGCTGATGCGCAGCAGCGTGCGGGAAAGCTCCAGCCGCCGCTGCTCCAGCCGCGCCATCTCCTCCATGCCGCGCCGGTACTCCTCGCGCAGCTCGCTCAGCCGCTCTTCCATCCTCGCCTCCCGCTCAACGAAGGGTCTCCGGCCCGCATCGGAGCTACCGCGCCCCGAGCGCGATGAAGGTGAACTCGGTGCTCTCGCGGGTGCCGACGTCCTGGTCACCGCTGGTGTGCTCCACGTCGGCGGTGACCACGGTGAAGCTCCCCGCCGCGATCGCGGTCAGCGTGACGAGCTGGTCGTCGCCCGAGCCCGAGACGGGGGTGGCCACCACCACCGGCGTGGCCGCGAACGCGCTGGTGAAGGTCACCACGCAGACACCCGTCCCCGTCCAGGTGGCGGTGTAGCCGCTCCCCGTGACCTCGGTGCCCGCGGTGTCCACGCGCCCGGCGACCAGGCGCAGGTTGTCCACGCCGCCGACGGCGAACAGCTCGCCGCTGGCGCCCAGCTTGACGTTGCCGCGCACGTCGAGCTGCTCGGCGGGGCTCTCGGTGCCGATCCCCACCCGCCCCGAGTCCTTGACCGCCACGCGCCGCGCCACGTCCACGTTGCGGTGCACCACCAGGTCGCCCCCCTCGGCCTGCAGGTGCAGCACGGAGACCGCGCCGTTGTTGCGCGCCATGATCTCGTTAGGGTCCATCACCACGTTCTGGCCGTTCACGGCGCCGATCAGCAGGTATCCCGAGGCGGCGTCCGCCAGCGCCACGTCGGAGCCGCCCTCCACGTGGAGCAGCGCCTGCGGGTCGGTGGTCCCCACGCCCAGCCTCCCGTTCATCACCGCCAGGTCGGGAGACTGCGCCCGGGCGTGGCCGATCCAGCTCCAGTGGTCCGGGACCGCCTCGTCCAGGCCGGGGCCCGTCTGCTGGAAGCGGATGCGCGGGGGGTCGTCGCGGTCGCTCAGCACCAGCCGGGGGGCGAGGTCGGCGCTGTACTCCACCCAGAAGCGCCCGGAATCGCCGCCGTCCCCCACGCGCAGCCACTTGGCGCCCGCGGCGGTGGAGACCTCGCGCACGTCCAGCTTGGCCCCGGGCTCCGTGGTGCTGAGCCCCACGTTGCCTCCGGCGGCCAGGAAGAGCCGCCCGTCCGCCACATCCGTCTCGGCGAAGTTCAGCCCGTCCGCTCCCCCGGGCTTCAGGTTGAGGTGCCAGCTCCGCGTGCCGTCCGACGCCTCGAACGAGAGGAGTTCCTCGCCGTCGCCGATCCCGCGCACGGTGAGCGGGGAGAGGAGGGGCGTCGGGGGATCGGCCAGGGTTCCGATCCCCACCCGGCCGTCGTTCTGGACCACCACCTTGCCGCCGACCTCGCCGGGGTCGGAGACGTGGGTGCCGATCACCAGCCGGTTGCGCCCGTCCTCGCCCAGGGTGCCGATGCGCACCTCCAGGTCCTTGCCGCTCACCGCCGTCCCGCCGGTGTCGAGGAAGGAGTTGGCCTCCACCCGGCAGACGCGCATGGGGACGCCGCCGGTGTCGCCGTCCTCGTCGCGGAACTCCAGGTCGCCCCCGAAGAGGCGCGTGTCCCCGGCCACGCGGAGGTTCCCCTCCACCCAGACCAGCTCCTCGGGGGTCACGCGCCCGGTCTCGTCGTCGTACGCCAGGTCGATCTCGCTCTGCGCCCGCGGCCACTCGGACTCGCAGGCGTCCTCGGTGGAGACGGCGCCGTCCTCGGGGACCACGGTGCGCCCCCGCAGCCGGATCAGCCCGTCGGCGGCGTACACCCCCTCCGCGACCACCCCCAGGTAGCGGCGGAAGCGGCGGGTCTCGCGGCGATCGGCCTCGGTGGTCTCGATCACCTGCTCCGAGCCCGGCTCCCAGCGCACGTACCCCAGGGGGATCAGCCACCAGCGGTCGTCGTCCTCGGGGAAGGTCTGGAAGGGCACCGAGGCGTCGCACAGCAGGGGCGCCTCGTCCTCGATGGTCCGCAGCGCCTCCACCGGGTCGGTCTCCACGCCGTCGATCACCACCGGGTCGCGCTGGTCGGCCAGGGTGCGGGCGCCCACCAGCACCTCCACTCCCTCCCCCACGCGGGCGAAGGCGTCGTCCGACTCGCAGGTGGCGAAGCCGTACGGCGGCTGCGAGGTGGCGGTCTCGGCGTAGCGCAGCCACACGGGAACGGCGACCGAGGTCTCCCCCGCGCCCAGCGCCAGAGAGAGCCGGGCGAGGGCGTCGGCGGGGACGGGGAGCGCGGAGGTGACCACCAGCGGCCGGCCGAAGCCGTCCACAGCGTAGCCGGGCTCCACGTACACCTCCACCCCGCCCTCCAGCGCCTCCACCTCCCGCAGCTCCAGCCCGGCGGCAATCCCCCAGGCGTGGGCGCCCAGGTCGTGCCGCGCCCGGGCCCAGCGGGAGTGGTCGACGGCGGCGCTCAGGTCCTCCGGGCCCAGGTACTGTCCCTGGTAGAAGCGGGGCCGCTCCGCCTGCGCGTTGCTCATGGGATCCCTCCTATCCGCCCGGGCGCTGGTTCATCTGCTCGATAGTGCGACGCTGTTCCTCCAGGGCGGCCTTCATCTCCGCCACTTCGCGGCGCAGCGACTCCAGCTCCTCGTTCCCCCCCCCACCGCCCGCCCGGCTCCGCAGCGACGAGGCGGCGGGGATCAGGTCCGACAGGTCGTCGGGCACCAGCGCGGAAAGCAGCGGCTGCGCGAGCTGGCTGGCCAGGATGTACTGCGGGAGGTTGGCGCGTTCATGGTCGCGCAGGACGCGGCCGGACTTCCCTTCCATCCCCTTCGCGCCCCCCAGCCCGCGGGCCAGCGTCTGCGGGTCGAGCGGAGTGGAACGGCCGGTGACCGCAGCCGCCAGGAGCGTGGAGATCTGCCGTGGGTACGCGGAGTGGAACGGCATGGCGCCTCCCAGTCCTCCGAAGCCCTTCCCTCCGGAGCGGACGTACTCCGCCCCCCCGCCCTGCCCGCCTGCGTCCGCGCTCCGGGGCGCGAAGTCGGCGTCCGCGCCGGTCGCGGAGGCTGCCCCGGGTGCTGTAGGAGGAGGCGGCGGCGGTGGTGGCGGTGGGTTCTGCGGGTCGCGGTTGGGCCATTCGATGTCCAGCATCCCGCAGCACACCTCCTCCATCACCTCGCGGAGGTACCGGCCGTAGGGGAGAACCCCCAGCCAGTACTGGAGCGCCGGCACCGTCGTGGCGAACTTGCGGTGCACCGTCCAGTTGCACACGCGCAGGATGCGGCAGTCGCGCTTGCGCACCGTGACCGTCGCCAGCGGGATGCAGTTGTCGTCGGCCGGCTCGGGGCAGGGCGGCAGCAGCCCGGAGCAGATGCAAGCCATCAGCCCCTGGAACCAGATGACGACCACCCGCTGCCCCACCTCGTCCATGGCGGCGTTGAAGCTCTCCGCGGGCAGGTCAGGCGAGGGGCAGACGATGGCGTCCAGGTCGGCGAGCAGCTCGCAGTTGTGCCGCGGCGAGGCCAGGAGGACGGCGCGCAGCCGCGCCTTGGCGGTGCAGCAGAAGCGGTTGCGCTGCGTCTGCGTCTGGTCGTCCCCGCCGCCGCTGCTCACCCCCTTGATCCAGGCGAGGTACGGCTGGACGCACGCCATGATGCGCTCCACCAGCGGGCCCCGCACCCCGCCACGCTCGTCCTCCTCCAGATCGGGCTCGGGGGCGCGGTACACCTGGAAGCGGTGGCCCTCGCAGACCACCGTGGGCTCGCACTGCGCGGGGACGGCGGACGTGCCGGTCCGCGACGTGGTCGCCTGGGTCTTCCCGTTGCCGTTCCCGTTGCACCCGCACCCGTTCCCCGCGGAGTGCGCGTGGCCGCCCGAGCCGCCGCACCCGCACCCCCCGCCTCCCCCGCCGGAGCAGCGCGAGCACGCGCACCCCTCGGCGCGCAGGGCGGTGATCCCGCGGGAGGGCTTCTCGTCGTAGCAGACGGAGAGCACCCAGGTCTCCTCGATATCCTCGCACCCGGGGTCGCGGGGGCGCGGCGGCTCGCACTCGGGGCGGCGGGCCTCGCGGTCGCAGCGGCGGATCAGCGAGCAGACGTCCACCGTCGCGTCCTCGCACACCACCACGTCGTCGCCGCAGGGCGAGAGCGCGTACCCGGAGCTCACCTTTACCAGGTTCTCGCAGTCGTGGCAGGTGACCTCCAGCCCGCACACCACGCCCCAGCCGTGCACGTACCGGTTGTGCAGGCGGTTCTTCTCGCGGATGTACGTGTCCAGCCGGTTCAGGTCCTGCTCGGTGAGGAGCTGGCCGGCGAAGAAGCGCGGGCGGCACAGGCACTTCAGCCCGCCGCACGCCGGGCAGGGGGGAGCGCAGGGCTCGGGCGCCGGCGGGGTGGAGGTCTTCTTCCCCGGGCGGACGGTGTATTTCGGGATCCGGGTGGCCATCTCAACCCTCCTGGGGCCGGTCGGTGGTCAGGTCGCGGTCGTTATCGGTCCTTGGCGCCAGCCGGAACCAGCTCTCGAAGAGGCCCCCCTGCACGCCGTGGTCGCTCCCGGCCGGCCGGTCGCCCGTGGGGAGCTGGGCGCGCACGAACTCCGCGTCCACGGCACGTCCGTGCACGTCCACCACGAAGTCCCCGCGGAGCGCCACCCAGAGCTCCTGGCCCGCCTCCTCCAGCGCGTTGCCCGAGATGCGGCTGGGATCGGGCACCCAGGCCACGGCCGGGGCGGTCGGGAGCATGTTCCCGGCGGTGTCCATCCGCACCCGGGCGGCGGTGACCCGATTGCTGCCCGTGGGGACCTCCGGGTCCACCGGGATCACGTCGCCGAACAGCGCGCAGCGGCAGAAGAGCGTCTGCACCGTCCCGGGAGCCGGGGGCTGGACCGTCAGCACCTGGAAGACGTGGTCGAAGTCCACCAGCGGGATCGGGTCGGCTTCGGGCTTGAACAGGTTCGCCAGCGGCCGTGACGTCTCGCTGTACCGGACCTCGTCCGTGAACGCGATCACCACCCCCCGTAGCGGCTCCTGGCCGTGGAAGAGCGGTCGCCCGTCCGGTCCCTGGATCGGGAGCAGCCCCCCGCCCCGCTCGCGGTGCGTCCAGCTCAGCGCGCGGATGCGGGTGAGGTCCTTCTCCAGCCCCACGCCGTCCTGGCCGTCCCTCCCGGGCTGCCCGTCCACTCCGTCGCGGCCGGGCGCGCCGTCGCAGCCGCGGGGGATCTCCAGCACCAGCGTCCGCGCCCCGCCGCTCTCCTCGATCTCGGCCGAGCCCGGCTCGGTGCAGGGGACGAACGAGGCCTCCACGTCGTCGATCCCCGGCCCGGGCTGGCCCGGGGCCCCGTCCTCGCCGTCGCAGCCCCGGGGGATCTCCAGGTGCAGGGTACGCACCCCGCCGCTCTCCTGGATCTCGGCCGAGCCCGGCTCGGTGCAGGGGACGATCTCCACCGTCACGTCGTCGATCCCGGCGGAGCTGCCGTCCTCCCCGTCGCAGCCGCGCGGGATCTCCAGCACCAGGGTCCGGACCCCGGCGATGGTCTGGATCTGCGCCGAGCCGGGCTGGGTGCACTCCACGAAGGTGGCCTCCACGTCGTCGATCCCCAGCCCCGGGGGGCCCGGCTCGCCCGGGGCGCCCCCGCCGCCGCCGCGCTCCAGCAGGCAGCGTAGCACCGCGGCCAGGTCGCTGGTGCTGGGGAGGAGCCGCCGCCCCGCCCAGTTGTCGATGTCGTCCTCCTCCACCGAGTCGCCGGGCGACCAGCCGCGGACGGTGGCCAGCACCAGGCACTCGTCCTCGCACTCCGGGCACCCCTCCAGCGAGCGCAGGAGCACGTCCTCGCAGCGCGCCTCGGTCACGTCGATCACCGCGACTCCCCCCTCCTCGCCCGCGGCGGGATCGCCCACCCCGGCGGCGTACAGGCGGGTCCCGCCCTCCGCCAGCGCCAGGGAGCGCGGGCCGCTCCCCGTCTCCAGCGACCCGGCCAGGGGGTCGGGGTCGTTGATCTCCACGCGGTGCGCGTCCACCGCCTGCACCCGGCCGTCTCCCCCGTCCTCCAGCAGCGCGTACACCCAGCGCCCTCCCGCCGAGGCGGCGAGGTCCACCGGGGTGCCGCCCAGATCCACCGCGGCGCCGTGCTGCGGGAAGGGGGTCGGCTCGCCGGGGCGGAGGCCGAAGACGCGCAGCCCGCCGTCCAGGTCCGCCACGAACAGCCGCTCCGTCCCCGCCGACCCGGACACCGCCAGCGCGGCGGGGCGCGTCCCCGCGGGGAGCGCGAGCGTCGAGGAGGTCTCGGTCCCGGTGTCCACCACGGTCACGGAAGGGGCCGCCGGCCCGGCGACGAAGAGCCAGGCGCCATCGGGGGAGACGCGCAGCAGCCGCGAGCCGGCGGGCGCGGTGACCACCTCGATCCGGTCGGCATAGCCGTCCGTCCTGGGTTCGGGCCACGCGTAGACCCTGCGGCTCCCCGTGTTGAGCGCGTACAGCCGCCCATCCGCGGAGGCCGCCAGGGGCACCGTGACCCCGGGCGCGTCGTCGGGGAGGGTGAGATGGTGCACCAGCGCCAGGTTGCCGTCCAGCACGCGCACCAGCAGCGGGCGCGTCTCGCCCGGGGCGGTGGAGCGCAGCGACACGAAGACCAGCGACCCGTCCGCCGCCACGGCCAGGTCCATCACCTCGTCGGTGGCGGCGAAGGACGCGGCGTGCAGCAGCGCGTGGGTGTCGGCGCTGAAGGCCAGCAGGCTGGCGGGGCCGGCGGGACCGCTGGCGGTGAGCACGTACACGCGCCGCGTGGCGCCGGCGAGCTCCACCCGGTGGGCGCGCGCCACTGCCAGGGTGTGCGCGTGGGTCAGGGTGACGCCGCCCGGCTCCTGGGGCTCCGGCTCGGGGGGGTCGATCCGCACCTCGAAGCGGAAGCTCTCCAGGATGCGGTTGGGCGCGCACTGGGTGTCGTCGCACCCGCACTCGTCGTACAGGACAGGGATCTCCTCGGTCGGGCACTCACGGTAGCAGACGGTGATCTGCAGCGTGTGCCTCTCGTCCACTCCGCCCACCCCGTCGCCCCCCGCCGTCTCCGCGAGGAGCGCGCGCACCGCCTCGAACTGCTCCAGCTCGATGCACTCCTCCTCGGCGACGATGATCTCGCGCCCGCAGCAGTCCACCGCCGTCCCCGGCTCGATGCAGACGAAGCGGTCGCGGCAGGCGGGGTTGGGGTGGGGCTTCACCTTCAGCCCGCACACCACGCCCCAGCCGTGCAGGTTCCGGTGGTGGTGGCGCAGCTTGTCGACGTAGTAGCGCTGCTCGTCGGTGAAGTCGCGCTCCACCAGCAGCTTCCCCGTGAAGTAGTGGTTCCGCGTGAACGGACCCGTCTCGCACGGGGGGCACGCGAGCACCGGTCGGGTGGTGGCCATCGGGCGGCTCTCCTTTCGCTTCCGTTGCCGGACTTCTGCGCTGCTGCGTTACAGACGGGACGTGCTGCCGATCCGCGGCCGGGGCGGCGCGTCCGGCGGGCCGGCGCCGAGCACCGACGCGGGGCCCAGGGAGGTGCCGCCGAGGGTGACGCCCCGGGGGTACTGCCCCACCACCGAGTCCAGCCCGATCATCGACTGGAAGCCGATGCGGAAGCGCGGCTCCACGTACTCCACGTGCCACCGGGTGTGGGCGGGCGCGGCGGCCCCCACCACCCCCTCCAGCGCCCGCCGCCGCTCCGGGGTGCAGGCGCGCGCCGCGGGGACGAAGACGGTGAAGCGGTGCGCGTACACGTGGAACGGGTCGCGCAGCGGATCCGGGGTGGTGATGAGCCGGGTCACGCCGACCTGCGCTCCGCGCTCCGCCGGGCCCGCGGCGAGGAGCTGGCTGCGGTTGACGATCCGCTGCCCCCAGAGCACGGCGTCGTCGCCGAGGCGTCCGGCGCCCAGGAAGAGCCAGCGCCGGAGCCTGTAGTGCTCCAGGATCAGCGGGGGCGGCTCCCAGGCGCGGCGCTCCGCCACGAGCTCCCCGCACGGACCCGGGCGCGGCTCGCAGCGCGCGGGCCGGGGCGCCTCCGCCGGACACCCGCCCCGCTCCCCGGAACCCTCCATCCCCAGGAAGAAGAGGAGCTGGGCGCGCAGCCCCCCCGGGGTGCCCTGCTGGCGGTAGAAGCCGGCGGCGCGCTCCAGGAACTCCCGCCGCGTGCGCTCCGGCCACTGCCGTCCCAGCGAGGCGCCGATCCACGAGGCCAGCCAGGGGAGGAACGCCGCGGGGGTGGACATCGGGTCGTAGAGCGCCGCCTGCGTGTCCAGCCGGCGCTCCACCTCGCGGAAGCCGGCGTCGAACACCGCCAGGAAGCGGTCGGCGAAGTCGGCGGAGAGGGCGTCCTCGCTCCACACTGCGGGTAGGTAGCGGCGCAGCGAGACGCGCGGGAACTCCACGTTCACCGAGTGCAGCCGCGGGGTGGCCGCGCCGCTCCCGGCGAAGCGCAGGCGCAGCCAGAGGTAGCGCCCGGGGCCGCTGCGGACGAGCCCGTCCCACTCTCCCGTCTTCCCCGGCGCGACGGAGAGCTGCGTGGCCCAGGCGGTCTCCGGGAGCGAGGCGACCTCCGAGGCCGGGGGCGGCGCCTCGGCGCTCCAGGTGGCGATCGAGAGGCGGGTCCCCTCGGGGACCTCGGCGCGGACCACCACCCGGTGCCACTGGCAGCGGTGGATGCGGCTGTCCAGCGGCTCGCTCAGGTAGAGGCCGGAGGCCCCGAACTGCGCCTCGGAGGCGGGATCGATCGGCGTGGCCGGCTCCCCGGAGAGGTCGAACCAGGCGGGCCCGCCGCGCGGGCAGAGGGGCCCCAGCTCCATCCGCCCGTCCCGGTCCACCGCGAAGGGGAGCCGGGGGAAGCGCGGGCGCAGCGGCTCCGGGTCGGAGGCGCGCCCGGGCGTCCCGCCCCCGGGCTCGATCACCCGCGCCTCCGTCTCCCCGTCCAGCACCGCGTAAACGCGCCCGCGGCAGTCCACGGCCAGGTGCCGCACCCCGCCCATCCCCGCGACGCTCCCCCGCAGCCTCCCCAGCCGGTCGAAGCGGTGGACCCTGGCGTTGGCGGGGTCGGCCACCCAGATCGCCCCGCGCCCGTCCGCGGCTACGGCCACGGGGCGCCACGGTTGCGCGCGCCCCCGCTCCGGGTCCGGCGGGAGCGTCCAGAGCGCCCGGATCGCCATCTCCGGGAGGGCGACCACCACCACCCGCCCGCCGGACTCCGCCTCGCCCGCGTCGGCCACGTACAGGCTCATGAGGTCGGTCTCGATGCCGCGGGGGTCGAGCAGCTCGCGGACGCCCCCGCCCCGGCCGCCGAAGCAGGGGACCTCCTGGAAGGCGCACGCGCAGCCGTCGAAGCGGAGCAGCCGCCCGCGCTCCAGGTGCAGCAGGTACACGCTCCCCTCCCCGCCGAGCGCGACGTTCCCCGGGGGGACCAGGCCGCCCAGGCTCCCCGACGCCTCGTCCAGCCGCCGGCGCACGCCGGGGGCGCGGACGAGGGTGAGCGCCCACCTGTCCGGCTCCCGCTCCAGCCCGTCGAGGGTCGCGGCGCGCCAGCCGGCGCGCGCGTCCAGCCGGTGCCAGGTGGAGTCGTGGGGCGGGCCCGGGACGGGGGGGACGCGGTCGGGGAGGGTGGCGGTCGCGGTCACGGCGCCCTCACGCGTCGTAGTCGTAGGAGACCCGGACGCTGTGCGCGGTCGAGTAGACCAGCGCCGCCTCGGGGACCGGCACGTTCTCGCACGCCGGGTACTCCCGGCCGTCCAGCCGCAGCTTGAGCGTCTCGATCCGCTCCACCCCCGCCACCGCGAAGACGCGCTGGTAGACCTGCGAGTAGAAGATGGTGCGCCCGAACGGCCACCCCTGCCCGTTCTCCCCCCCCGTCAGGGGGTGGAAGTAGCCGAGCAGCGCCTCCTCCACCGCGGTCTGCACCTGCGCCGTGTCCGCGTCGTCGGCGGCGACGACCTCCACCTCCGCCTCCACCCGGACGTAGGTGGGGCCGACGACGTACACCTCGGTGGTGAGCAGCCGCCTCCCGTCCAGGAGCGCGCAGACGGTGGCGAGCGTCGACTCGGTCGGGGTGGGGTTGGCCGCCTCGCCGTCGGGGACCACGATCACCGTCACCACGCCCGGGAGGGGGACGCCAGGGAACTGCGGGTGGTGCAGCGGGAGCGCCTTGGCGCGGCGGATCCCGGCCGCCTCCATGGCGTGCTGCTCGAAGTCCTCCGCCGTGACCGCGCGGCCGTTGCTCTTCACGGTGAGCGCGGCGCGGGTGCGGGCCTCGTCCAGCGACTCCTCGTCCTGCCCGCCGTACCCCACGCGCAGATTGGCGACGGCGCCGGTGTCGATCCCGGAGACGGAGGTCAGCAGGGTGCTCGCCCCCCCCGCCGCGACGTTCCCCGCCGTCCCGCCGCCGTGCCGGTAGACGCGGGCGACCACGCTGCCACCGGGGTTGCGCACGTTGGCCACGGGGATGCGCCCGTTCACGCCGTCGCCGAAGAGCACGCGCCCGGTGGCGCGGTTCAGCACGTAGTGGCGGTCGTCGGGCCCCGAGCCGTGGAAGTCCGTCACCTCGGTCCACTCGCGGAACCCCTGGCCGCTGGCGTCCAGCTCGCCCTCGTCCACCTCCACCCGGAGCGTCCCCGCCAGCACGGGGGTGAAGCGGGTGGTGAACTCCTGGTTGGGGGTGCCGTCGCTCCCGCCCAGCACCTCGTTCTCCACCGTCTGCGCCTGCACCGCCGCCACGGTGTTGGTGCGCACCGCCGCCAGCGCGGGCGGCGTCTGGTAGGCGCTGCGGGTGAGCCGCGCGCGCACCCAGTAGAGGGAGTCCTCCACCTGCCCGATGACCTCCGCCTGCATCTCCGGGCTGGCCGGGGCCGCCGGGGCGCGGAGGTGCACGGCGCCGGAGCGGGTGAGCGCGCGGGTGTCGTCGGCCAGCAGCGTCATGGACTCCCAGCGGCTCCCGCTCCAGTACTCCCAGGCGAGCGAGGCGGGGGTGGTGGCGGCGGACGCGGGGCCGCACTGCAGCGGCTCGGGCGCGTCCTCGGGGTCGGCGGACCAGAAGAAGAGGCTCACCTCCACCCCGCCAGGGAGGGCCTCGCTGAAGCCGAGCAGGAGGGTGTCGTCGACTGCCGGGGTGTTCCCGAAGGGCTGCCAGGCGCGCGACGCCTCCTCGTTCATCTCGGTGAGGCGCTGGTAGGTGGCCCCCGCGCGGCGCTGCACGGCGGCCAGCCGGGCGCGGAGCGCCACCAGCGAGCGCTCCGTCTCGAACACCACCCGCCCGCCGTCCTCGCCCTCGGCGGCCACCTGCTGGCGCAGGGGGACGGTGACGTAGGCGGCGGTGTGCGTCTCCTTCACCGGGAAGGTGACCTCCACCCGGGCGGAGGCGGCGGGGCGCAGCTCGATCCCGATCAGCTCCAGGAACTTGAGGTAGTTCAGCTCGGGCACCCGGCCCATGCGGTACAGCAGCATGTCCGTCATCCACGCGAAGAGCTGCACCAGCGCCATCCCCGGCTCGTTGTCGTTCAGGTCCGTCCACTCGGGGGCGTAGCTGGGGATGCGGGCCCGCGCCTCCGCGACGATGTCGTCGAAGCGGCGGTTGTCCAGGCGCGGCAGGTGCTCGGCGAGCGGCATGGGCGTGCCTTCAGCGGCTCTCGGTGACGTAGAACGGGTAGACCACGTTCCCCACGGCGTTGTTGGCGCGGATGCGGTAGCTCACGCGGATCAGGAGCAGGTTCTGCTCTTCGGGCGGGTTCTCCACCTCCACCGCCAGCACGTCGATCCGCCGCTCGTACCGGACCAGCGACTGCAGCACGTCCTGCTTGACGCGGGCGAGGGTGGCGGCGCTGTTGGGCGCGAACACCATCTCGTGGATCCCGCAGCCGAACTCGGGGAGCATCACCCGCTCGCCGCGGGCGGTGGCGAGGATCTGGTAGATGGACTCCTCCACCCGCTCCTCGTACCGGGCCATCGCGATGCGGCCGCGCGGGGTCACCTGGAGCGGGAACTTCCACCCCACCCCCAGGTAGGGCCGCGTCTGGCTGTCGGTCGTCGCCATCGGTGCTCCCCGGTCAGGTCACCGTCAGCTTCAGCACGGCGTACGACTGCAGGCCGCGCTGGCTGATCCCGGTGAGGTAGAACTCGTGCGGGCTGGTGGTCGTCTTCCCCAGCGCGGTCATGAACAGCGCGGAGAGGGTGAGCGACACGGTGAGCGTGGGGGTGCTCCACCCGCCCCCCGCGGGCACCACCACCGCGCCCGGCGTGGTGCCGTCCGTCAGCTCCACCGACTGCCCCAGCACCGGGTTGATGAGGATGAGCTGCCACGCCCGGGGGTGGTCGCTCGCCAGCGTGAACACCACCGGGAGGGTCGGCGGAAGCTGCGTGGTGCTGTCGAACGCCAGCACGGGCGGCCCCGCAAGCGTCACCACGGGCGGGTTCATGTCCAGCAGCTCCGGCGGGAGCCCCCCGGTGGACCCGCCTCCCCCCGACCCGCCGTTGCCCGACCCTCCCCCGCCACCTCCGCCGGGGGAGCTGTCGT
>DATAAL010000727.1:0-6645 GCA_036260145.1 Longimicrobiaceae bacterium
GCCCTGGCGGCTCTCGGTGGCGGTGCCGCTCTGCTCGATCTGGTCGAACACGTGGGTGAGCTGGTCGCCCAGGAACACCGAGATGATCGCCGGGGGCGCCTCGTTGGCGCCGAGCCGGTGGTCGTTTCCGGTGTACGCCACCGAGGCCCGGATCAGGTCCTGGTGCCGCTCCACCGCCCGGAGCACCGCCGTGCAGAAGAAGAGGAACTGCATGTTGTCGTGGGGGTTGTTACCCGGCTCCAGCAGGTTCATCGATTCCGTCCCCAGCGACCAGTTCAGGTGCTTCCCGCTCCCGTTGATCCCCGCGAAGGGCTTCTCGTGGAGGAGGCAGGCGAGCCCGTACTTCCGCGCGGTCTTGCGCAGCGTGATCATCATCAGCTGCTGGTGGTCGGCCGCCAGGTTGGCGTTCTCGTAGATGGGGGCCATCTCGAACTGGCCGGGCGCCACCTCGTTGTGGCGAGTCTTCACCGGGACGCCCAGCTTGTACAGCTCCTTCTCCACGTCCATCATGAACGCCAGCACGCGGTCGGGGATGGAACCGAAGTAGTGGTCCTCCAGCTCCTGCCCGCGCGGCGGCTTGGCGCCGAAGAGCGTGCGTCCGGTGGTCACCAGGTCCGGGCGGCGGTAGTAGAACTCCTGGTCGATCAGGAAGAACTCCTGCTCCGGCCCCAGGGTGGCGTTGACGTGGGCGGCCTCCACCCCGAAGAGCTTCAGCGCCCGCCGTGCCTGCGCCTCCAGCGCGCTGATGGAGCGCAGCAGCGGGATCTTGGTGTCCAGGGCGTCCCCGGTCCACGAGGCGAACGCCGTGGGGATGGAGAGGTAGCACCCCGCCGGGGTCTCCACGATAAAGGCGGGCGAGGTGGGGTCCCACGCGGTGTAGCCACGTGCCTCGAAGGTGGCCCGCAGCCCGCCCGACGGGAACGACGAGGCGTCGGGCTCGCCCTGGATCAGCTCCTTGCCGCTGAACTCCGCGATGGCCCCTCCGCCCACGTTGGGGGTGATGAAGGAGTCGTGCTTCTCGGCGGTGGAGCCGGTCAACGGCTGGAACCAGTGGGTGAAGTGCGAGGCGCCCCGCTCCAGCGCCCACTCCTTCATGGCGAGCGCCACGGCGTCGGCGTAGGAGGGGTCGAGCGGCTGCCCGTGCTCCACGGTGGCGCAGATGGCCTTGTAGATCTGCTTGGGAAGCCGGGCGCGCATCTCGGCCAGGCCGAAGGTGTTCTTCCCGAAGATGGCCTCGATGTCGAGGAGCTCGCCCGCGCTGTTGCCGGGGGCGAGGGAGCCGTTCATGGCTCCGGGCGCCCAGCCGGTTGCGGCGGCCAGGGCGTCGAATCGGGCGGTTGGCTTGGGCATGACGTTGCTCTACGCGTTGGGGGGTGGTTCCAGCTCGAGGTGGCTGGTCTCCTTGATCGTCGACAGCACGATGCTGGTCTGCGTCCACTGGACGCCGGGCCACGCCTGGACTTCGGCCAGGAGGCGCTCCAGGCTGGAGGTGCTCTCCGTGCGCACCTTGAGCAGGTGCGAGCCCTGCCCCGTCACGGAGTGGCACTCCAGGACCTCGGCGCACGCGGTCGCGTGCTCCAGGAACTCCCGGTAGTGCTGGGAGCCGCTGATCCCCACCGCGATGAACGCGGTGACGTCGCGCCCGAGCTTGCGCGCGTCGAGCACCACCGTGAACTGCCGGATGACGCCGCTCTCCTCCAGCTTGCGGAGCCGGTCGGCGATGGCGGGCGCGGACAGGCCTACCGAGTGCGCCAGCTCGTTCTGGGGTGCCCGCCCGTTCTCCTGGAGGAGCGAGAGCAGGCGGAGGTCGGTTCGGTCGAGCCGGGACAATTCAGTGCCTCTGGTTAATAAAATTAAACTTACAGCACAGTAGGCCTGGTAAAATAAGGTAAACCCTATCCTCGCCCTGCGCAAGTCCCGGGCCCGTGGGTCTCCCTCTCATGCGGGGGCCAGGTACTCCCCGAGCGCGTCGAGGGGGCGCTGCCCCGGGAGGGGGAGGATCACCCCGGGGTTCAGGATCCCCCGCGGGTCGAACGCCTCCTTGACCCTGCGGAAGAGGGCCACCATCTCCCGCCCCCAGATCGTTTCCAGCACCGGGGCGCGGAGCCGCCCGTCCCCGTGCTCCCCCGCCATGGTGCCGCCCAGGGCCGCCACCGCCTCCGCGATCTCGAACACCATCTCCTCGATCTCCCGCTGCCACCCGGGGTGAGTCACATCCACCAGCGGGTTGACGTGCAGGTTCCCGTCCCCCGCGTGCCCGAAGATCACCGCCGGGAGGCCGTGGCGCTCCAGCGTGCGCCGCAGCACGGCGACGTAGTCCGGGAGCCGGGACACCGGGACCACTCCGTCCTCGATGAACTGCATCGACACCCGCCCGTCGGCGCGGGCCGCGATCAGCGGGGAGGCCGCGTGGCGCACCTGCCAGAGCCGCTCCTGCTCCGCCTCGTCGGCTGTCACCACCATCCGGTCGGCGAGCCCGCCCAGGGCCGTGCGCAGCCCCTCCAGCGCCGCCTCCACCTCCCCGGCCGAGCCGCGCTCCACCTCCACCAGGAGGAGCGCCTCCAGCCCGGGGCGGAGCGGGTACCCGGGGTCCTCCCCGCCGCTCCGCACCAGGTCCAGGAAGGTGCGGTCCAGGATCTCGCAGGTGGCGGGGTCGTGCTGCAAGATCGTCTCCACCGCGGCCCCCGCCGCTTCCAGCCGGGTGAACTCCAGGACGGCCAGCCCGACGGCGGCGGGGAGGGGGGCCAGACGCACCGTCGCCGCGGTGATCAGCGCCAGCGTCCCCTCGCTCCCCACCAGGAGGTCCGCCGCGTCTCCGCTCCGCAGGAACTCCCGCAGCGCGTAGCCGGACGAGTTCTTCCGCACGCGCGGCCAGCGCGCCTCGATCCTTGCGCACCGGGGGAGCAGCTCCCTGCGCAGGCGCCCCACGATGGACCGGAGGCGCGGCTCCTCCGGCTCCCGCCCGCGCGCGACCGAAGCGGGGGTGCCGTCGGCCAGCACCAGCTCCAGCGCCTCCACCCACTCCCGCGCCGCCCCGTACTTCACCGAGTGGGAGCCCGCGGAGTTGTTGGCGATGATCCCGCCCAGGGTGGCGCGGGCGCCGCTGGAGGGGTCGACGGGGAAGTGGAGCCCGTATGGCACGCAGGCGGCGTTCAGCTCCACGCGCGTGGTTCCCGGGAGGACCCGGGCGAGCCGCGCCTCCGGGTCGACCGCTTCCACCCCGCGGAAGCGGGTCACCAGGTCCACGCTCACCCCCCGCCCCACGTTCCCGCCCGGCATCCCCGTCCCTGCGCCGCGCGGCACCAGGGGAGTGCGGGTCTCCGCCGCCCAGCGGACCAGCGCCGCCACGTCGGCCGCGTCTTCGGGAACGGCCACCGCGTCGGGGAGGAGCCTCAGGATCCCCGACGCCTCCTGGAAGGGGCGGCGTGCCTCCTCTTCGCGGAGGAACCGGCCGCGGAAGCCGGTCGGATCGCTCTCGGGTAGCTTCATCTCTCTCGGCCTTCTACAGCATGGATGCGGGGTGGCGGATGGCGGGCCGGCGTGCTCGCGGCGGGTCCTTATGATCTCGGCTCGCAGCCACGGGAGCAACGCTTGACACCCTCCCCCGCGCCGCCGCATCATAGGGGCCATGCCGCTCCCCTCCGCACCCCCTCCGGCCGCTCCCTCTGCGGGCTCCCCGGACGGATCCGTCCAGCTTCTCCAGCTCCGTTCCGACCGGCGGCCGGAGGCGGTGCCGTGCGCGCGTAAAACTGAGGAGCGCTCCCCGGCAAACGTCGCCGGAGAGCGCTCCTCGTGTCCCGTCCTTCGGGGTGCGTTTACGTGGGGGCGCACTGGCTGCAGTAGCCGACCACTTCCACCCGGTACCCGTGCACCTGGAACCCCTCGCCCACGGCGATGGGCGGAAGGGAGGGGACGCGACCATCGGGTACGTCCCGGACGCTTCCGCAGCTCAGGCAGCGTGAGTGGCAGTGGTCGTCCGTGCGAGCGTCGTAGCGTGCCGATCCGTCGCCGTAGGTGAGCTTGATGGCCAGCTCGCAGCTCACCAGCGTCTCCAGCGCCTTGTACACGGTGGCGAGGGAGATGTCGGCGATCTGGTGACGGACGGCGGTGAACACCTCGTCGGCCGTAGGGTGGTCCGTGGTACTGCAGAGGAAGCGGTAGACGGCGGCGCGCTGGTCGGTGTAGCGCTGCCCCTTCGCCTCCAGCGCGTCGCGCAGCACGTGATCCGCGTCGGCCGGAGCGGACGGTACGATTCGTGAGGTGGTGAGCATGACAGCCTCGTCGGCGATTCGCCGGACGCAAGGGCGGTATTCCCGGATCCGGGAGTTTCCCGATCAGCAAAGTACGGAATGCGTCACCGCGTGTCAACCTCCGGCCTGGCCGCTGGTGATCCGGGAGGCCCGGGAGGTGGGCGCGCGGGCGGACGCACCCTTCCCTGAGGTAGACCCGTGAGCGGGATCGTGAAGAAGAGCAGAGTGTTACGGGGGGTGGCCGGTCGCGCGTCGGGAGTGGTGGCGCTCCTCCTCGCGCTCGCCGCATGCGAGGAGGCGCAGGGGGTGGACGTCCAGCCCCTCCCACCCCTGCGGCAGCCCAGTCCCGAGGCGCGAGTGGGGCTCCCGGAGGTAGCGGGGGCGTGGCGCTTCGCGGGATGGGAGCTTCCGCTCCGCGACACCGTCACCCGGGGGGAGGGATTGGTCCCTCCGGGGATCCTCCTGGTCCGGACGCAGCGCCTGGACTCCATCGCGGGGGCGTACCTGCGCGAGGGGCAGGAGTACCCGTTCGTGGGGGAGGTGCGGAGGGACGGGGTGCTCTCGGGGGCGGCGTTCGGCCCGGACGGGTCCGGGAGCTTTATCGCGGGGCAGGTCCGGAAGGACACCCTCTGGATCGAGCTGACCTCGCTCACCACCGCGGCAGGGTGGTCGCCCGGGACGCACGCGGCGATGGTGCGCGGGCGGGTGGGGACGCCCTTCGTGCGCTTCCAGGGCGGGTGGGTTCCGCCGCGCCCGGACTCGGTGATCCGGGACTCGATCCGGCGGGCCGACTCGCTCCGGATGGCGGACTCATTGCGCCGGGCGGTGCCCGGGGCGGTGGTGCCACCGACCACGACCCCCCTGTGGGAGACGCCCGTGACGCCGCCTCCCACGGCTGTGCCCCCACGCCAGCCTCCGCAGACGGAGCGCCCGCGCGAGGACACCGTTACCGGCGAGCGGCCGAAGCGCTCGCCGGAAAGGCCGCCGCGCCGGCGTACGCCTCCGCCGGAGGAACGGGACACCGCGCCCCGACGGGAACCCGAGCCCGAGCCGCGGCCGGACACCACCCGTCCGCCGCCGGTGATCGTTCCCTGACGTCCCGGGACGATCAGGACGGGCACGGGGGTTGCCGCAGCGGGCGCGGCGGGGAGGTTCGGGACCAACCTGTAGGGGAGAGGAGCGCGCGTGGCTACTCCAGACCGGGATCCGCCGTTCGAGGAAGGCTCGCAGCCGGTGTCGCAGGCGCCGGATCCGGTGCCGGGGCCGGGGCGGAGCGTGGGTCAGATCATCGTGATCGCCATCTCGGTGCTGGCGGTGCTGGCCGCGATCGTCTGGTTCTTCAGGTAGGCATTGAGGTCGGGGTGGGGTCGCTTGCTCCCCCCACCCCCAGCCCCTCCCCCACAAGGGTGGAGGGGAGCACGACGGAATCTCGGAACGAAGAAAACCCCTCGCCCCTTGTGGGAGAGGGGTGGCGCGCAGCGCCGGGGCGAGGGGTCACCGCGTCGCCTCCACAGCCGCGCGGTACCGCTCCACCTGCCCGGTGATCTCCGCTTCCCCCCAGCCGATCCCCGGGAGCGCGGCCATCCGCTCCGCGACCATCCGGGCTACCGATACCCCGCCGTCCTCCGCCTGGTGGAAGAGGTGCAGGCGCCGCCGGAGCACATCCTCCAGCGTCATCGCCATCTCGCACGCGACCGCGTGCTCCACCTCGGCCCACAGGTAGGGGAGCCCCCGTACGAGCGGTGCTCCCGACTCCGGCGTCTTCCCGACCACGGCGAAGACCTCCTCCGCATCCTCTCCGTACGCGCGCGCGAGGTGCACCGCGGTCGCCTCGGGGATCCCCACCTCGGCCGCCGCGGCGCGGATCCGCTCCAGGAAGGCGGGCCACTCCTCGCCGGGAGCGCCGGCCAGGGGGAGATCCTCCGTGAAGCCGCGGAACGCGGACAGCTCGCGCTCCCTCCCCGTCACCCTTCCCACGAAGTCCACCGTCTGCGCGGCCATCACCCGGTAGGTGGTGAGCTTTCCCCCCGCGACGTTCACCAGCCCCCCACGGTCCCGCCAGATCTCGTGCTCGCGCGAGGTAGCACTCGCCGTGATTCCGTCGCCCGTCGTCCGCGGCGCCAGGAGCGGGCGCACCCCGGTCCAGGTGCTCAGCACGTCGGCCCGGGTCAGCCGCGCGTCCGGGAAGAGTCCGTTCACCGAGGCCAGGAGGTAGTCCACGTCGTCCGCGTCCGCGCCCGCCTCCCAGGGGGAGCCTCGGAAGTCGGTGTCCGTCGTCCCCACGTAGGTGAACGGCTCCCAGGGGAGGACGAACATGATCCGCCCATCCACCGGCGAGGGGAAGATGAGCGCACCCACGTTCCCGACGTGCTCCCGGCGCAGCACCACATGGACC
>DATAAL010000728.1:0-7236 GCA_036260145.1 Longimicrobiaceae bacterium
CACCCCCAGCACCAGGGCGGTGATCAGGTCCCCCGCCACATCCGGATCCATCCGCAGGAATCCCTGCCTCGCCAGGCGGCGCAGCACCACGTAGGCGAGCGCGAACCCCACCAGGTACCCCAGCCCGTACCACCGGACATCGATGGGTCCCGGGAGATCGAGCGCAACGGGATCGATCTGGGGAAAGGGGATCTCCAGGAGGGCTGCGAGCACGGCCGGGGGAGCGACGGTCACCGGAAGCCGGGGTACGGGTGGATGGAGGGGAGGAAGGCGCCGGGGATCACCTCGTCCCGGCGCGCCCCTGCGCCTCCGCGAGGCGCATCTCGAACACGGCGCGCTCGAAGGAGCCCTCCTCGCTCTGCTCCACCAGGCGACGGTACAGCTCCGCCGCCCCGGTCCAGTCCCCCGCCTGCTGGCGGAGCAGCGCGGCCGCCTCCAGCGCCTCTGTCCTCTGGTACTTCATCTCCGCGCCGTCGGCCACCCGCAGGTAGGTCCGGATGGCGGCGTCCCGCTGGCCGTCCTGGCTCTGCGCGGCGGCGAGGAGCATGGCGCCCTGCACCCCGATCGGGTCGTCCAGGTCGTCCGTCACCTCCCCGAGCACCGGGATCGCCCTCCGGGGGGCCCCCGCCTCCAGGTGCAGCCGGGCGAGCATCAGGCGGGCCTGGTCGGCCTCGACGGTGCCGTCGTAGCGCCGGGCGAAGTCCGCCAGGTCGCGCTGCGCCAGGGCAGTGTTCCCCGAGGCGACCGTCTGCTCCACGGCGATGAAGCGGAGCGCCGCGCGCTCCGCCCGCTGCCCCTGGTAGATCCGGTAGTACAGCAGCCCCGCGAGCAGCACCGCCCCGATCAGCGTGCCGATGATCACCAGCCGGACGTTCCTCCGGGCCCACGCGGAGAACCGGAGGGCACGGGCGAGGATCACGTCATCGGTGTCGATGCGGGAAGAGGTCTTGGAGCGGGAGGCAACGGACGGGGAAGCCATAGATCCTCGTGAACCATTGTTATACGGCCCGCGCAGCCCGTTCGGGCGCCGCGGCCGGGTTGGACATGGAAGAGTGCGCTCCTCCCGGAAGGGTGGGAGCGCGCCTGCCTGCTGCGCGGCTCCGCGAGGGCGCCGTGTCGCGGGGACAAACGGAAAAATTAGCCATGCGGGGGCCGGAGTGTCAACCGGCAGAGGGCACAAAAGCGGCGTACGGGAGGTACTTCCCGGGAGAGATCCCGCCGTTCGTGAGCCGCTGGAGTAACCGAGGAGCCATGCCGCGCCGCCCGACCACCACCGCCGTCCTCGCCGCCGCCGCGCTGCTCGGCCATGCGCCGCGTGCCCTCCCCCAGACGGCTCCCACCGTGGACGCCGACGTGGTGGTGTACCCGCGCGCCCCGGGAGTGGCGTGGGTGTACGATGCCCGTCCGGAGCTCGCCATCAACGTGCAGGAGATGACCCCCCGCGAGGTGCGGCTCCTCCGCGACGCCGGGATCCGCCTGGTGCGGATGTCCATCTGGTGGGCGTGGCACCGGCCCGAGCTGTGGGACCGGATGATGCGCCTCTGTGACCGGAACGGGATCTCGGTCATGCCGCTGATCACTGCGCCGCCCCAGCAGTACAACCGCTCCTCCGTGGAGCGGTTCGCCCCCGTGTTCGCGAGGTTCACCGCGGACGTCCTGCGCCGCTACCCCAGCATCCGCTACGTGCAGCTCCTCAACGAGATGGACACCGGCTCACCCTGGTTCGGGCCGGAGTCGGGGCGGCCGCTACGGGAGCGCGGGAGGGCGTACGGCCGCTTCCTCAGGCTGGTGTACCCGGTGCTCAAGGCGGCGAACCCCAACGTATGGGTGGTCACCGGAGGGATGTCGGACACCGGAGACTTCGTCCGGGGGATCTACGAGGCGGGGGCGCGGAACTCGTTCGACGTGCTGGCCATCCACGTCTACGGCGACCACGTCTGGGGGGAGCCGTGGGGGCGGGGCGACCACGCGCGCCGGGTGATGCGCGCCTTCGACGACGAGCGGAAGCCGCTCTGGGTGACGGAGTTCGGGATGAGCGGGGGGAAGCACTACCTGATCTCCATGCGGGAGACCCGGCGGGCCCCTTCCGCCCGGGACCTGGACGCCTACCAGCTCGAGAACTGGCGGCGCCCCCTGGAGGAGCTGCAGGAGTCGCGGCGGTACCAGAAGGTTTTCGGCTTCCAGCTCCCCCCGGGGGACGAGACGCGCGCGCTGATCGAGGCGCGGGGGGAGAGGTTCGGGATGGACCACTCCTTCGGGATCGTGCGCATGGACGGCTCGCCGCGCCCCACCTACACCTGGCTCCGCGAGCGGCA
This sequence comes from Longimicrobiaceae bacterium, assembly GCA_036260145.1. Lineage (GTDB taxonomy): Bacteria > Gemmatimonadota > Gemmatimonadetes > Longimicrobiales > Longimicrobiaceae > JAFAYN01. The sequence goes on from DATAAL010000728.1 coordinate 2,316, forward strand.
GTACAACGCGCCGCTCAGGGTGCGCAGGGCCACCGTGCGCCTCCCGAACGGCGAGGAGCGGACCGTCACGGTGGACCCGCTCGTACCCACGGTGGTGCGCTACTGAGAGCCGGTCCGCGGACGCGCTGCCGCGCGGCTACCGGTTCGCGTCCGCGAGAATGGCCTGGATCCGCTCCAGGAGATCGCTGAGCTCGAAGGGCTTGTTGATGAAGTCCCCGCGAAAGACGGCCTCTCCCCGGTCGAGCAGGTCGGCCTCCAGGTACGCGGACATGAAGAGAACCCGGATCCCCGGACGGATCTGCATGATCCGGTCGGCGGCCTCGGGGCCGCTCATCTCCGGCAGCACCACGTCGCTCAGGAGCAGGTCGATGTGCTCGGGGTGGGTGCCCGCCGTCTCCAGCGCAGCCGAGGGCGTGGGGGCGAGCAGCACCCTCATCCCCATGCGCTCCAGGAACCGGACCAGGCTCGTGGCCACCGCCGGGTCGTCCTCCAGGAGGAGAATGGTGGGTCTGTCACCCCGTTCAGGATCTACCGCTCCCATCCCCTCCCTCCCTGTTGTGACCCGGGATGGTTCTCCGGGAAGTAGTTGAGCATTGTCCCCGCTTTCGACGATCTCACCGCGGCAGCGCCCAAGATACGTTCGTCCCCTCACGGGCGCCATGATTCCTCGCCGGGCCTGCGGCTGCCGGCGGGGGACGCCTCGAGCCGGGCGGGAATCGCGGTGGGGAGTCGTGGAACGGGGTAGACCGGGGAAAACGGAAACGCCCGCAGCGCTGAACCTGCTCGCGACGCGGACGTTCGGGAGGGGATGCCCTCGACAGGACTCGAACCTGTGACCTTCGGTTTAGGAAACCGCTGCGGCCCGTAACGCAGCGTCTCGGAGGGACTACAAATATAGCATTTATGCGGGTTTCCGGCAACCCTGTGTTACTCGGTGGAACCGGGTGTTACTGGTCATGTTACCGCGTTCTGTTACTGGCGCGCCCCGTCTGAGCCTCGCTCCAGCTCGGGCGGTAGTGGGGTTGCCCGGCGGACATCTCAGATGAACTTGGAACGAGCGCTTCCACCAGGCTGTCGCATTTCTCATGTTCACCCTCGTCCTCACTCAGATCGCCTTGCTTGCTTCAAGATCGGGTGAGCGGTCCGGGCGCGCCGCACCATAGGACAGTCAGCCGGCGACTCTTCGGCAGGCGCGCCACCAGGAACACATGCCTCGGGCGGGTGCTTGCGGCGGCGCCCACCCGCGCCGGCGCCCGTGGGCGCGAGGCGTAGCCCCCCAGATCCTTCTGATGCCCCATTCTACTCCTCCGAAACCATTTCCGTAACCTTCACACGCTAGAGGCGTCGGGCAGGATGTACGCTGGGCACGCCACGATAGCGAGCATGAACTATACGGGGATCAAGCAGCACGAAGGGCTTGCGTTTTGTGACTACCTCGTTATTTTATGTCCCTTAGAGTACGAGGGTGGTTCGATCCAGCAAACCTGTGCACAGGGAAAACAAGGAGCGCGATATGGTCGCCCTGAACATTCTAGCCCTGATATTCATCGTAGCGGTGGTTTTGATCCTCCTCCGGTTCTTCGTGAAAAATTTCGTTCCACTGGCAATGATCGGTTTGGCGGTTGCAGGATACTCTCTATTTTACCACCCTGTCGCCTCTCTGATCGGCCACGAGATCGTCAACACCATTGGTTTCTTCGGGTTTTTGGCAATCGTCAGCTTGCTTCGCTCGCTCTTCACCTCCAACGACGTTGGGCCAAGTAGCTCCGACGGCATTGGGTTAGGTATCAAGGACTCCCTTCGTAAGATGACGGAGGAGTCACGTGCGGCCGCGGAAGCAGCACGGAGCAGAGAACAGGATGCCGTGCTTGGGGCGATGGCGGAGGCTGAGGCGAAGAGAAGGGAACAACTTTGGGAGAGTGGCCGCGGGCTGTAACATGAAATCCGGACGGGCTGCTCGCCCGCATCGGGAGAGGCTTGGGGCACCCACCCCTTTCGCAGGCGAGGTCTCAGCAACGAGAAATCCGGCTCCCCTCCCTCCCACCTCCAACACCCCACCATCGCGAGCCTCACCATCGTCCGGGCACCTTCGACACCCTTCTAGGCCGCACGCTCGTGGGCTGCCACCACAGCCGCCTTTACATCCTCTGGCAGCGCAGGGAAGTCCCGTAGCATGTCCGTGAGGTCGCGGCTCAGTGTCTCTGAATGTAGAGCTCAGGAGCCTCATTCAGTTCGCGCGCGGAGTCTCCGAGGCGCGCGTACACTGGCCGAAGGGCAGGAACTGGCTTTCGGCTTGCCATTGGACCTCCCACAGGGTTTCTGTTGTTGGTGCTCTATTCGCCTTTCGGCTGCGTAGACACGACTACGAAGGGAACCCTGACCGGACGCGGTGCTCGGCGAGGTATGCCGCCGTAGCAGCGTCGGGGCACTGGCGGAGACGGCATCCGTGCATATAGAGCCTCTCGCGCTCTTCGGGCGCCAGCCGCTCGGAGACGAGCATCCCACCATCACCTCCGAAGGCGATCAGCCCGGCGTCGAATAGCGCATCAAGAGTTGCCACGAGCGGAAGTCCATTCGCGGGGTCCAGCCGTTCTTCATTCGCCGCCAGCCGCCACGGCTTGATATGGGACGCCCGGATCGCCTCCAGCGTGCTGCTGCCAGTGACCGCGCAGCGGCCCTCCCACCGGGCGAGCACCGCGGTCCGGAAGGCACCCTGCCCAACGCGGGCGCTCACCAGCGCATCCCTCTCGGTCGCTGATAGGCCCCTCGCTCGTAGGATGGCGCGGAGGTCGGCATGGAGCGTAGTGGCACCGGACGGGGCGCGCATCACCTGCTCCAAGGGGACGCGCCCAATGATCTCGGCGTACAACCCAGCCGGAAACTCGACCAGGCGCCCAAGACGGCGGAGTGTCTTTCGATCAAAGTCGCGGATCTTCCGGGGCCGGTCGGGGCGGCGAGGGCCATCTGGCGTGCATAGAACCCCGTAAGCTTCGGCGCCAGCAGCGGCCAGGTCCAGGTGACGCTGTCGCTCCGAACGACCAGCCGAAGGGCGGCCTGCGTTGCGCAGCACCATCACGAAAGATCTCCCGCCATCCTCCACGACCTCGTCCTCCCATACCCGCAGGTAGAGACGGTCTATAACCGGGTCGTAGGCGCCCCACGACCATCGCGGATTTCGCAGTTCGGCACCCAGGACATCAGTGTAGAAGCGCGTCGGCAAGACCACGGCAGCCATTCGACTCTCCGGGTTCAACGAATCAGGACCCGAACTCAAACTTTCACGGGTCTAGCCCAGCTAACCCGCATACCGCTCCCACCTTTTGATTTCCTTCTCAGCCGCCGCAATCAGCGCGCGGTCCTCGGACACGAGTGCATCAGCGAATTCCAGGTGCGCCTCCATGTACGCATCGAAATCCTTTTCGGGAGCGCCGTTCGACCTTGCCCGGCTCCACCAAGCATAGGCAACTACAAGTTTGCCAAGTTCTGGGTCATGAACCCCTTTTAGCCGATCCAATCCGCCGTCGTTGTGAGCGACTGCCCAACCAAACGCTTTCATGAAATCACGAACGTTCAGCGGCATCCCACCTCGGGCCATCTCGGTGTGCCGTTTGCGATGGGCAACTCGATCTTCGGGGCTATCCGGGGCATAGGCGAGCATACATACGCGACAGATCGGCATGGAGTCGTCCTTCGTTGGCAGGGATGGTCCGCAGCCCCCATCGTTCCGGCGGCGTCCGCATGCGTTCAGGCCGGGCAGGTTGCTAACAGAGGTGGCAGTTACCTCGACCGCCTGTGGCAAGCCTCAATCTCGTTCGAGCCGCCGCGATTGAGCGACGCTACTCATCCTTCGGCTGCAAGCGAAGGGCCACCGATCACACGTCGCAACAATGACGGCGCGCTGCTGCGCTACTCATCGAATGCATACCGCATCCATGGGTGGGATTGGATTGGGAGTGGGGTGGCGTTGGCAAGCCAAGTATTTTAGATTTAGGTGTGCCCTCGTAGCTCAGGTGGATAGAGCAAGACTTTCCTAAAGTCGAGGTCGCAGGTTCGAGTCCTGCCGAGGGCACCTGAAAGTCGAGCGGTCCCCTTCCGAACCGGGAGGGGACCGCTTCGGTTTCCCGGCCTCCGGGTACCTTGCGGCGTCCCGGGCGCTGCCCAGCGCCCAAAGGGTGGGTGCGACGAGGATGACAACAATACTTGGCAGACGAGCGCGCGCCGCTCCGGCGAGAATGGCGCATGCGAAACCGCTCCCCCCTCTCCGTAGCCTTCGGGCAGATCGTTCGGGAGCTGCGCGTCGAAGCGGGGCTTTCGCAGGAGCGGCTGAGCTTCCTTTGTAAGCTGAGCCGCAACTACGTGGGCCAGGTGGAGCGCGGGGAGAACTCCCCGACTCTCGACGCCGTGGCGGCACTCGCCCGCGCGCTGGGGAAGCCCGCCCGTGAGCTGATCGCTGCGGCCGAGGCGCGCGCCCGCTAGCCATCTCCCTCGCCACCATGACCGGCAGGGCCCACACCACGATTTCCGACGGCCCGCCCCAGGCCATCCTCGCGGCATAGACGCCCACCACCTCGCGCACACCGGGGCTCGCCACTTCGTACTCGCGCCGCTGAGCGCCCCGTTCGGCAAGGCTCATCCCGAAACGCTTCTCCAGCTTGGGGCGGGAGGCTTCACGGTCCACGCTGGACGCCTTCACGTGCCGCCTGCCGTCCGTGACGACCATCCCGGCGCCCCTCGCCTCGGCGCGGAGCCCGTGGCGCTCCAGGCGACGCTCCAGCTCTTCCCAGGACCGGGCCTCCCGGAAGTCGCGGCCGGCCACGGCGCGAACCTGCTCCAGGAAGGTGCCGGCCGCCCCCTCCCTCCCCTCCCATCCGGCCTGCGCCGCGACCTCGCGGCTATCCCAATGGGGTGCCATCTCCTTGGC
>DATAAL010000729.1:0-6497 GCA_036260145.1 Longimicrobiaceae bacterium
ATCTGGGAGAAGAGCAGTGAAGCAGAAAGCAGTAGTCGCGGACCTGCGCGCCTTGGCCGCTCTCGCCGGTCTTGCCCTGGTGGCGGGCGGATGTGGGGGCGGGGGAGCCGCCGTGACCACCCCGAACGCGACCGAGCAGCCCGTCTTCGCGGCGCTCCGCGTGGACCCCCCGAGCGCCTCCGTCCCCGTGGGAGGGACGGTGCAGCTCTCGGTTGTGCCGGTGGACGGGAACGGGACCCCCTTCTCCGGGCTCCCTGCCCCGACCTTCACCTCCGGCGACGAGGCACGCGCTACGGTGAGCTCGAATGGGCTGGTCACCGGAAAGGCAGCCGGGAACGTGACGATCACCGCCTCGCTCTCTGCGAACGGGGTCACCCGCACCGCGACGGCCGCCGTGAACGTCACCGCCGGCTCCGCGCCGCCCGCGAACCCGGGTAATCCGGGCACCCCCGGGAACCCGTCGCCGAGCAGCGCAACCGTGAATGTCGACGATCACACCATCTCTCCCCAGACGGTTACCATCGCCGCGGGAGGAACGGTCACCTGGAAGATGCTGGAGGACGAGCACGATATCACCTTCGACGGCGCGGCACCGACAGGAGGAAACATCCCGAAGACGGACGAAGGAAAGTCGGTGTCCCGCACCTTCCCGACCGCGGGGACTTACACCTACCGATGCGCCCGGCACGAGAGCAAGGGGAAGACCGGGACGGTGATCGTCACCGGGGGGACGACTCCGCCTCCGCCCCCGCCGCCGAACCCGCCGACGGTGCCCAGCAGCGCCACGGTCACCACGCCGGGCAACACCTTCAGCCCCGCGGCCGTCACCATCGCGACCGGAGGCACCGTGCAGTGGCAGATCTCGGGCTCCACGCACAACGTCACCTTCCAGGGGACGGCGCCTCCGGGGGGGAATGTCCCCGACACGAACTCGGGGAACACGGTGTCGCGCACCTTCCCCACCGCCGGGAGCTACTCGTACCAGTGTACACGGCACAACGGAATGACGGGGCGCGTGGTCGTCCAGTGACCCGCGCTCGCCGGACCGGTCTCCACTCACACCACCATGGAGGGATAGTCGCATGCAGATGATCGGCAGAACGTTCCTGGGAGGGCTCCTTCTCGCCTTTCCCGTGGCCTTCGCGGACATGCTGGCACCGGAGCCGGCCCCCGCGATGCACGAGGTCCGCATGATCCAGGACGGGAACACCTACCGCTTCCAGCCCGCCCGGATCACCATCCGGCGCGGGGACCAGGTGAAGTTCGTGACCGTATCCGGCGCCCCGCACAACGTGGCCTTCGACCCGGCCAAGGTCCCCGACGCGGCGGAGCGCGCACTCTCGGCCGGGATGCCCAACCAGATGTCCCCGCTGGCCGGGCCGCTCCTCACCAAGGCGGGAGACAGCTACACCATCTCCTTCGCCAACGTGGCCCCGGGCACCTACTCCTTCTTCTGCATGCCCCACATGGGGATGGGGATGCAGGGAACGGTGATCATCCAATGAACCGACCGCGGAGTGGTTTCCTGACGGGGCTCTGCGTTCTTGCGCTGGCGGCGGGGGTGATCCCCGCCGCCAGCGCCGGCGCGCAGTCGCTCCTGGACCGCCCGCCCAACATGTCGGGGGACTGGGTGGGGACGAGCGGGACGATGTACTTCCACTTCATGCACCGCTTCACGGCCAGTCCGGCCCCAGAGCGGAAGGTGTCCAACACCCCCACCTTCACCGTGGCGGCGGCGCTCCCCGCGCGCACCCTGCTGGGGCTGCACTACGCCACCAACTCGGTGCTCGCCCCCCGCTACCCGAACGAGTGGGAGTTCTTCGCCCGACACCAGCTCTTCTCCCAGGATGTGGGGGCGCCGCTGGACCTGGCGGGCCAGGTGGGGTACAACCTGGCCGCCGAGGGGGTGGACGGGGAGGTGTCCCTGGCCCGCCGGCTGGGACCGCTCCGGGTGATCGGCGCCGCGCGCATCCTCTCCGACGCCTTCGAGGCGGGGAACACCCGCTTCGTCGCGGCGGGGGGCGCCACCCTGCGCCTGAACCGCTGGTGGGCGGTGGCGGGGGACGTGGCCTCGCTCCTCAACCGGGAGGAGGGGGAGAAGATGGCCTGGAGCGCGGGGCTGCACCTGGCGATCCCCCACACCCCGCACACCCTTTCCCTGCAGGCCTCCAACACCTTCACCACCACGCTGCAGGGGATCTCCCGCGGGAGCGACGACGTTCGCTACGGCTTCGAGTTCACGGTGCCGCTGACGCTGCGACGCTGGTTCGGCGGCGGAGGAGGAGAGGCAGGTGCGGCCGCGACTCCCGCGCCGCCGGCGGCAGCCACCCCGTCCGCGCCGGCCCCCGAAGATGCATCGAAGCTGTTCAGGGCGGGGATGCGGGGGTTCGCCTTCACCCCCAGCAACATCGAGGTGGTGGCGGGGACCACGGTGGAGTGGACCAACAACGACCCCATGGCCCACACCGTCACCGCCACGGACGGGAGCTTCGATTCCGGTCTGATCCAGCCCGGGGCGGTCTGGCGCCGCACCTTCGACACGCCCGGCACCTACCCCTTCAACTGCACGCCGCACCCCTTCATGAAGGGGACGGTGGTGGTCCGCGCGCCATGAAAACCAGAACCATCCTTCGCCTCGCCCCGCTCGCCCTGGTCCCGGCCGTGGCGCTGGCCGCGTGCTTCTCCGAGCGAACCGGCGTCACTGGGCCGCCGGGGGGGGACCTCTGCGCCTCGCCCACGGCCTCCACGGTGCAGATCCGCAACTTCGCCTTCGGAAGCGGCGAAATCCGCGTCTCCCGTGGGACGCAGGTGACCTGGGTGAACTGCGACACGGAGGGGCACACCAGCACCTCGGACGGCACGGGCTGGAACTCGGGGCTGATTGCCCCCAATGCCACTTACGCCCGCACCTTCGCCCAGCCGGGGCGGTACCCGTACCACTGCGAGCCGCACCCGTTCATGAAGGGCACGGTGATCGTGGAGTGAGTCGGGACCCGGTCTGAACCGCATGGTCCGGGCGTGTCCCCTCGCCGGCCCCTCCTCCGCCTGCGGGAGAGGGGCTTTGCTCTTCTGCCGGCCACCGGTTCCCTGCCCGGCTGAACTCGGCGACATCGGGCTGCACCTCTTCGTGGTGTACGCCCTGCAGATGTAGTTTGTACGAGCTTTCATTCTCGTCCGTCTGTCCGGGAGATCCAGATGACTGCAAGGAGAAGGCGCCTCGGCAAGCTGCCCCTGCGTTACCGCTTCGCCCTCAATCCCTTCTCGGAAGTGCGCTGGAGCAAATGTCCGCTTTGCGAGAAGCTGACGTACAACCGCAAATTCCCGCTCCTGATCCATGTAGACCAGCACGGACCCGTGATCCTGGCAAGACCTGCCGGTACTGTACCCGGTGCGAGTTCATCATCGCCCACCAGGCCGAGCTGGAGGCCGAGATGCAGCAGGACACGATCCAGTGCCCTTATATTACAGGTGCCGAATGAACCTGAAGTGTCTCCTTGGAAGACATGCCTGGAGCGACTGGCGCCCTGTGGATTCGTGCCCGCAGACGCGCACGTGCGGCGTCTGCCGGAAGCTCGATCAGCGGGACCACGCGTGGGAGTACCAGGGCGAGGAGGTCACGCCCTACACCGGTCGCAACGGCCTTTTCATGGAGGAGTACCGGCGCACATACCGCTGCGCGGTCTGCCAGCAGACCCGAGAGGAGGTTACTCACGTTTAGCTCCCGTGAGAGGCCGTCGGGAGCTGGCTTGAAGGGTGGGACGATCTTCGGGGGCCCGCCGGATGCATCGTTGCGAAAGGGCTGCTCTGCTCCACTCCTTCCCGATGACGATGCGGAACACCATCCTTTCAGATCACGCGTAGAGATGGCTGTGTGGCTACGTCGGGAAATCACTCGCTGAGGATAGGGGGTGCTCAAGGATCAGGAACTCTCGAACGGGTGCCCCCCCGATCAGATGCTCCTGGATGATCCGCTCCAGCACCGGCGGATCACAGTGCGAGTACCATATCCCTTCCGGGTAGACCACGGCGATCGGCCCACCTTCGCAGATCCGCAGGCAGTTCGCTTTGGTCCTGTAGATCCCACCCTGCTCCGATAATCCGAGCTCCCTGAGGCGGCGCTTCAGGTACTCCCAGGCCAGAAGCGACTGCTCACGCGGGGCGCATTTCGGTTTGCTCTGGTCGCAGCACAAAAAGATGTGTCTACGAACCTCCGGGATGCCGAGGGCATCGGCGATCCGCCGGAGCCGCTCCAGCTCAGCAGAAGGTCCGTCCATCCGGGCGCCGCGCCGCTATTCGGCGAGGCCGAATGCCCGCAGCTCCTCGGTCGCGAACAGGCGCCGGTCGGCGGGGTCGGAGAGCAGTCGGTCGCGTACCGCCTTCCACCGGACCAGGTCATTGCCATAGTCCGCAGCGACCCGCGCGGGCGTCAGGTTGTTGATCTTGCCCCAGTGGAGGGTGTGGGCGAGGCCGTCCCGCTCGATTGCGTCAAGTGTGCGCAGATAAGCACGTTTCGTACGCGGGCCGCCCGGTCCGTCGCAGTCGATCGCCGCGGTATTCTCCCACCGCGCCGGCGAGAGCAGGCCGTGGCCGCCCTTGACGAAGCGCAGCGTTACCGCGGTCGAGCCGCCCGCGCGGCTGAACGCGCCGCACAATGCCTCGAGGGTCTGTACGAGCCTGGCGCGGTCGCAGAACAGGGCGGCGGAGAAGGAATTGGCGAGCGGCTTGGGCGTCTCGAGGCTCTCGCCCCAGGTGCCGTAGACCTCGTCGGTGATCCCTCTCCCCACGGCAAGCCGCATGATCGTCTGCAGGATCCACCCCCGCGCCCAGGGGAAGTTGCGCAGCGCCCACGCCATCATGGTCTGGGCGTCGTAGCCGGCGCCGAGCTCGGCCGGCTCGTGGCGCTTGTAATCGGGGTGCCAGGGGAACTTGTAGAGGAAGCGCACCACCGCCTGGCGCCCGAACGGCCGGTAGGGGGTGGTGATGACCATGACGAAGTAGGGGTCGAGCCCCCTCACTCCCTTCGCTTCGGAGAAGGCGCGGAAATCACCACGCTGCAGGGTTTCGAGGTCGTCGCGGCTGAAGTCGATCAGCTTGATATAAGGCCGCACGAGGTAGAGGGGCTCGGTCTCGATCACCATCGCGGTGACGATTCCGAGCGAGCCGACCGCGACCAGCGCCGCCGCGAACGCCTCGTCGTCGCGCAGCAAGGTCGAGCCGGTGTCGCGGACGAAATCCTCGCTCATCAGCCCCGCCGCCGGCTCGATCCAGTAGATGCCGCCGGGGGTGACGATCTGGACGGCGCGGACGTGCTGCTGGATGCCGCCGGCATCGAGCACCGATCCGTGAGTGGCAGTCGCGCAGGCGCCGGGCAGCGTCTGCCCGTTGCTGGCGCCGGTGGTGCTGAGGCTGCGCCCCATCTCCTGGAGCTTGTCGTTGATCTCGTCGATCTGGACACCACCCTCGACCAGCATGAACGCGCCGGCATCGACCGACCCGGGCCGCGCGAAATCCTCCGCCGCAAGGCGGAAGCAGCGGTTGAACCGGCGGGTGTTCAGCATCCAGCCGTGCTGGACGAGCTGGATGTTGGACAGCGACCACGCGCCACCCACCGGCCGCACCGGTATGTCCTTGCTCTTCGCGTCGAGCAGCCAGTCGCGCACGCTGGCCGCGGCCTGGGCGATGTCGTCGCGCCCACGCCCCGCGTCACCGCTGCGCAGCGCCCAGCGCCGCCTCAGGTGAGAGGTTCCGGTCCTGTGGTAATTCTCCCACGGGCCGGCGCGCTCCAGGTCGACGATGCCGGCGGTGGCCATTACGCCTGTCCCAGCGGATGCTGACCGGCGTTGCCGCGCCAGGCGATGCTCACCGGCCGCACGAAGCCGAAGGTAGCGAACGACAGCAGCACCTGCCGCCGCGTCGTGAACATCCGCACGTCGGCGAAGCCCTGGCCGGCCAGCTCCGCGGTGTGGGTGCGGCTGGACTGGCTCGCGAAGCCCCAGCCGTAAATGGTGATGGTGGTGATATTGTCGTCCAGCGGGCGCGGATTCTCGATCGAGAGAAAATAATCCGCGGTCCCCGCCAGATACTGGCCGAAGAGCATCAGCAGCGCGACGCCGGCCAGGATCCAGGCGATCGTCTCCATAGGGAATCCCCACGACAAGGAGAGTCGTCATCGGTCGCTCGTCCCGAACGATACATTCCTTGCACGTGCAATGGCAAGCAAAATCGACCTGGCTGGCCGGAGCACTGCCCCGCGGCGCCACTACGGCCAGAGGACGCGGGCGAGGCGGCGCAGGATGGGGAAGAAGCGGCCGAGGAACCGGGTGATCAGGGTCAGCACGGCCGAGCGGAAGAGCCAGCGAAGCACGACGAACATGGGCGGCTGCGAGTTGGGGTGTCGAGTCGGTCTCCGCTCCGCACTACGCCTGGTCCGGGGGAGCGGTTTCAGCCAGGGGTCTCCTTCCCTGGCTCCCCACGATCGTTTCCACCCTCGCCAGGGA
>DATAAL010000730.1:0-2376 GCA_036260145.1 Longimicrobiaceae bacterium
TGCCGGAAGCGCTGCGGCTGGTGATCATCGGCGGGGAGCGGGCGCTCCCGGCAGCTCGCCGCCCTCCTCGGACAGCTCGGCCACCAGCTCGTGCCAGTACGCCGTCGGCAGGTCCAGCACCGTGATCCCCCACTCGCGGCAGGCGTCCAGGAAGAGCCGGGCGGAGCCCAGCATCTCCTCGGTGCGGAGGACGAGGCGCGCGCCGGCCGCCAGCGTGGGCCAGATCTCCTCGGCGCTGGCGTCGAAGGCGATGGAGGCGAACTGGAGCACCCGGTCCGCCGGCCCGATCCCGTACGCTGCGCGCGCCGCCGCGATGAACCCGGCCAGCGCGCCCTGCGGGACCACCACCCCCTTGGGTCTCCCGGTGGAGCCGGAGGTGTAGATCACGTAGGCAGCGCTCTCCGGGAAGGTCTCCCCCTCCGGCAGCGTGTCGGGCTCCGCCTCGATCCGCTCCCGGTCCGCGTCCAGGAAGACCACCTCGGCCGTGGCGTTCCCCGGCAGCTCCGGGAAGAGGTGCTCCCGGGTGAGGAGCACCGCAAGCCCCGAGTCCTGCGTCACGTACGCCAGGCGGTCGCGCGGGTACTGCGGGTCCAGGGGGACGTACGCGCCTCCCGCCTTCAGCACCCCCAGCAGCGCCACCGGCAGCTCGGGCGAGCGCTCCAGGTACACGCCCACCCGCGTCTCCGGGCCCACTCCGCGCCCGCGGAGGAAGTTCGCGAGCGCGTTGCTGCGGCGCCTCAGCTCGCCGTAGGTCAGCGCTTCGTCGCGGAGGGAGACGGCCACGGCGTCCGGGGTCCGCTCCGCCTGCGCCTCGAAGAGGAGGTGGACGGGGAGCGGATCCGTGCCCTCGGTCGTTCCGGCGCTCCAGGAGCGGAGCACGCGCGTCCGCTCCTCCGGGTGGATCAGCGGTAGCTCCGCCAGCCGCCGGTCCGGGTTCTCCACGACTCCGGCGAGGAGGACGAGGAGGTGGTCGGCCAGGCGGACGATCGTCTCCCGGTCGAACAGGTCGGTGCTGTACTCGCACCAGAAGCGGAGCCCGCTCTCGGTAGTCTGCGCGGAGATCGCCAGGTCCAGCTTGGACTTCCGGTGGTCAGTCTCCAGCAGGTGCATCTCCAGCCCGGCGAGCGCGCTGCGGGAGCGCGGCGCGTTCTGGAGGACGAACATCACCTGGTAGACGGGGTTGTAGCTCAGGCTGCGCTCAATCCGCAGCTCCTCGACGATCCTCTCGAAGGGGAGGTCCTGGTGGGCGAAGTCCTCGAACAGCGCATCGCGCACCCGCCCCAGCAGCTCGCGGAACGTGGGGTCGCCCGAGAGGTCGGTGCGGATGGCCAGGGTGTTGGCGAACAGGCCGACGATCTCTTCCAGCTCCGGACGCGTCCGGTTGGCGATCGGCGAGCCGATCACGAGGTCGTCCTCGCCGGCGTACCGTCCCAGGAGCGCGGCGACCGCCGCCAGCAGCACCATGAAGAGCGTCGCGCCCTCGCGCTGGGCCAGGACGTCCAGCCGGGCGGAGACCTCGTCCGGGACCGCGAACTCGTAGGCGGCGCCGCGGTAGCTCTGCTCGGCGGGGCGGCGCCGGTCGGTCGGGAGGGCGATCAGGGTGGGGGCGCCGTCGAGCCGCTCCGTCCAGTAGGCCATCTGCCGGTCGAGCACGCCTCCGGCCAGGTGCGCCTGCTGCCACACCGCGAAGTCGCCGTACTGGAGCCGCACCTGCCGGAGGGGGGACGGCCGCCCCGCGCGCACGGCGTTGTACAGCGCCACCAGCTCGCGCCAGAGGACCCCGGTGGACCACCCGTCCGTGACGATGTGGTGCATGGGGAGGAGGAACGCGTGGTCGCAGGGTCCGAGGCGCAGGAGCGTGGGCCTGAGGAGCGGGCCACGCGCCAGGTCGAACGGGACGCGGGTGACCTCGTCCGCGATCCGGCGCACCGTCGCCAGGCGCTCCTCCTCCGCGACGTGCGACAGGTCGCCGAAGGTCAGGTGGGCGGACGGGTCGTCCAGCACCACCTGCACCGGCTCGCCGTCCTCCTCCACGAACACCGTGCGCAGCGACTCGTGGCGCTCCACCACGCCGCGCACCGCCACGACCAGCGCCGCCGGGTCCAGCTCCCCGACGAGCCTCAGCCCCCAGACGTCGTTGTAGATGCGGTTCTCCGGCTCGAGCTGCTCCAGGAACCAGAGCCGCTTCTGCGAGAAGGTGAGCGGGACGCGCGTCCCGGCGGGGCGGGGACGGATGGTGTCCGGCTCGGCGGCGGCGATCCCGGCTTCCTCCAGGAGCAGCGACATCAGCTCCAGGTCTTCCGCGGAGAGCCCGGCGAGGCCCCCCCCGCTCACGACACGCCCCCCGCCTGCCTGGCCTGGAGCGCGGCGGCACGC
>DATAAL010000731.1:0-7802 GCA_036260145.1 Longimicrobiaceae bacterium
GTCGAGGGGCCCGTGGAGGGGGAGGGAGGTGGCGATGGTGTAGAGGGGGCTGCCGGGCTCCATCTGGTCGAGGAACCACAGCCGCTGCTGCGCCAGCGACAGCGGCAGCTTCCGGTCGCGCGGCACGCGGCGGAGCGCCGGCGCCTGCAGGTCCGTCCCGTCCTCCCGCGCCCGCTCCACCGTCTCCGCCACCCCCGCCACCGTCGGCGACTCGAAGAGGTGGCGCACGCTCAGCTCCACCCCGAAGGCGTCGCGCACCCGCGAGACCACCTGCGTGGCCAGGAGGGAGTGCCCGCCCAGCTCGAAGAAGTCCTCGTCGACCCCGATCCGCTCCGTCCCCAACGCCTCCGCCCAGATCCGCGCCACCACGCCCTCCGTGGGGGTCCGGGGGGGGAGGAAGTCACGGTCCGCCTCCTCCATCTCCGCGGGAGGGGGCGGGAGGAGACGCCGGTTCACCTTCCCGTGCGGGGAGATCGGGAGCTCCTCCAGCGGCACGAACACGGAGGGAACCATGTACGGCGGGAGCTTGACGCGCAGGTGGGCGCGCAGCTCCGCCGGCGTCACCGCCTCCCGCGGGACGAAGTACCCCACCAGCCGCGTCTCCCCCGGGCGGTCCTCCCGCGCCGCGGCCACGCAGTAGCGGACCCGCGGATGGGAGGCCAGCGCGGCCTCGATCTCCCCCAGCTCCACCCGGAAGCCGCGGATCTTCACCTGCAGGTCCGCCCGTCCCAGGAGCTCCAGCACCCCGCCGGGGCCGCGGTGCCCCAGGTCGCCCGTCCGGTAGAGCCGCCCGCCGGGCTCCGTCGAGAACGGGTCGGGGACGAAGCGCTCCGCGGTCAGCTCCGGGCGGTTCAGGTAGCCGCGGACCACCGCCGTCCCCCCCACCACGATTTCCCCCGCCTCCCCATCGGGCACCGGGTGGAGGTCCCCGTCCACCAGGTGCATGGGGACGTTGCGGAAGGGCCGCCCGATCGGCATCAGCCGGTGCGGCTCCAGGCCGTCCAGCGGGCCCAGGTAGAAGGCGTTGTCGATCGAGGTCTCGGTGAGGCCGAAGGAGTGGATGAAGCGTACCCCCGGCGCGCAGTGGCGCAGCACCTCCCGGTGCTCGCGGACGTACCACCGGTCCGATCCCACGTTGATGATCTTCACCCGCTCCAACCGGTCCCCCGCCTCGCGGAGGTGCTGCACCAGGTAGCGCAGCACCGTGGGGACGAACTCCACGTACTCCACTCCCTCCCGCTCGATCTGCTCGTGGAGCAGGGTGGGGGTTCCGAGCACCTCCCAGGGGGTGAGGACCAGCCTCCCGCCCGAGCAGAGCGCCCGGAACACGTCCGCCTGGTACACGGCGAAGGAGAGGCTGGCGATCTGGCAGTGGGAGGTGATCTCCGTCCCCAGTCCGTACGCCTCCTCGTACGCCTCGTACACGTTCGCCAGCCCCGCGTGGTGGAGGAGCACTCCCTTGGGCCGCCCGGTCGAGCCCGAAGTGTAGAGCACCATCGCCAGGTTGGCCGGCTTCGCCAGGCGCGGCGGGTCGGTGGAGGGGAGCTCCCGGTCCACCTCGTCGCCGTCCAGCAAGAGGTGCGGGACGAGCCCCGGGGGTAGGGCGGGGGCGTGGAGCGAGTCGGTGAGCACCAGGACCGAGCCGGAGTCGGCGAGGAGGTACTCCAGGCGCTCGTCGGGGTTGCGGGTGTCGATGGGGAGGTACGCCCCGCCCGCCTTGAGTACGCCGAGGAGCGCCGCCACGAACTCCACCGAGTTGTCCAGGTAGATCGCGACCACACTCTCCGGTCCCGCGCCGAGGGCGCGGAGCCGGTGCGCCAGCCGGTTCGCCCGCGCGTTCAGCTTCCCGTACGAAAAGCACGTGCCGCCGCAGGAGACCGCCGGGGCGTGCGGCGCCCGGGCCGCGTGGGCCTCGAAGCGTTCGTGGACGAGCGGCCCCGGGCCGGCGGGCGCGGAGGTGCGCTCGCCGGGGTCACGCACGGGGTGGGGCGCGAGGAGCGTCTCGGGCATCGGGGGAGCGGTTGTCAGGTTCCGGCGGAGAGCGCGGGCTCGGTCCAGGGGAGGACCCTGCCGATGTCGCTACGATACCTCATCCCCTCGAAGTGGACGTGTCCCACGTTGGCGTAGGCGTTCTCCACCGCCTCCCGGCGGGTGGCTCCCAGCCCTACCACATGCACCACCCGGCCGCCGTCGGAGACCAGCCCCTTCTCCGGGTGGACCTCCGCCTCCCCCAGGAAGACGCGGCAGCGGGCCGGGTCCACCCGCTCGATCCCGGTGATGGGGTAGCCCTTCCCGTAGCGGCCGTACGGCCAGCCGACGTACCACCCCTTGTTCCGCCCGCGGGAGAGGTGGCGGGTCCTCCCCTGGGCGAGCGTGACCACGCAGGTGTAGAGGTCGGAGACGCGCAGGGAAGGGTGGTCCGCGAGGGTGCCGTCCAGCACCGCCCGACAGACGCCGAAGAAGTCGCTCTCAACCCGGGGGAGCACCGCCTCCGCCTCGGGGTCACCCAGGCGGACGTTGACCTCCAGGAGGTACGGCCCCTCGTCCGTGAGCATGCTGCCGACGTAGACCACCCCGGTGTAACGCAGCCCCTCCCCCCGGATGCACTCCTTCAGAGGGGCGAGGATCCGATCCTCGTACTCCTCCAGGAGCCGGGCGTCCTCCAGCGGGTGGGGAGAGATCGCGCCCATCCCGCCGCAGGTGACCCCGCGGTTCGCGTCGTCGGACTTGGGGTAGTCCAGCGCCAGCGGGAGGTGGAGGTGGCCGCCGCGACCGTCGAGGAGGGTGAAGAAGGAGATCTCCCGCCCGTGGAGCCGGCGCTCCACCATCAGCGTGTCGATGGCGCGGACCGCGTCCTCGGCGGTGTCGCACACGAACGAGCCGTTCCCCCCGCACAGCCCCTCCGCCTTGACCACCACGGCGTACGGCACGGCGCGCACGTACCCCCGCGCCTCCTCCGGGTCGTCGAACCAGGCGTACTCGGCCACGCGCACGCCGTAGTGCCGGCAGAGGTCCTTGGTGTAGCTCTTGCTCGCCTCCAGGCGGCTCGCCGCGCGATCCGGGCCGATCACCGGGATCCCGTGCTCCCGGAACACGTCCACGAACCCGCCCGTCAGCGCCACCGCGTTGGCGACGAACACGAAGTCCACCTCTTCCCGCCGGGCGAACTCCACGAGGGGGAGCGGATCGCTGAGGGAGAGATGGGGGACGGAGACCACGCGCTCCGTGGTGATCGCGGAGCACCCCGGAGCGTAGAACACCGTCGCGTCGGGGCGGGTACGGGAGAAGAGCTCCGCGTAGGCATGCCCACGCCCCGAGCGGTCCACCAGGAGCACGCGCCCGCCGGAGGTGCCCACTAGCTGTACAGCTCCGGGGGGACGATCGCGGCGAGCGCGAACTCGCGCTGCTGCACCGCGAGGGCGGACTGGCTCGCCAGAGCCGCCCCGAGCTGCGCCGCCTCGGCCAGCGCCGACAGCGACGCCACATCGATGTGGTCGGGAGGGATCTCCGTCCACGCGTCACGCACGCTGCGGGCATAGGCGCGGAAGGCATCCTCGAGGCGGCGCTGCAGGTTCTCCGGGGAGAGCGCCTGCCGAATTCCACGGGCGTACTCGCGCTGGGCGCGCTCCACGCGCTCCTGGACATTGCCGGTCTGCAGGTCCTGAAGGGCGGCGAGATACCGCTGCTGCTCCTCCAGAAGGCGCTGCTGCAGGTCTTCCGTTGCGCACGCCCTGCCGATCTGTTCGGTGTAGGACTTCAGGGCGTTCTGCAGGCGCGCTCCCAGGTTCCGGTTGCCCCGCGCCCCGGCGGCAGCCGGGTTGCCAGCCGCAGCCTGGCCGCCGCCGGGAGGCTGACCACCGGCGGGAGGCTGGCCGCCGGAAGGAGCCTGGTTGCCGGAAGGAGCCTGCTTCCCGGTGGGAGCCTGCTTCCCGGTGGGAGCCTGCTTGGACCCACGGCCTCCGGTCTGGGAACCGCCCTGCGGGGCCGCAGCCTGCGGAGGCTGATCCTGAGCCGCCATGTCATCACCTCTCTGATGAGGGACCTGAGTTGAGGAACTCCGGGAACCGGCGTGGACACGTTCGATAGGGGCTCCTCTCGGGAAGGTGGAGGGGCTGCCGGGGGAGACGGGTTGCCCCGGGGGCTCCCACCGCAGAGAGGACCAGGTGCAAAAGCGTGCGGTTGTTCCGCATATTTAGTGCTACAATTCAAACGTTCCAAACGAGACAGACAAAGACTTTCGCGGTAATGTCTTGCCGGGAACCCCCCCCGGTACCGGTGGGGCGGGAGGGGTAACGGCGGCCCCCTGCTGGGACACCGGAGGTACAGTGCGGCGCCCCAGTCGTGCCATTCGTCCGGCGTCCCGGGAACCCCCTGTTTCCACGGGGTACTGAGCTTTGCGCCGCGCGGCGGCCGCTCCGCCTCTTCAGAACCGATGAGATCCGAGCCTCTCGACTACCTGGACCAGAGCGCCGTCTTCGCCGACGAGCGCGGCGTCGGCCCCCGGGCGGGGATCTTCCTGCTCGACGGACGCTTCCATGTGGCCAACCACTGGAGCCGAGCCGAGCGGCTCCTCCTGGACCGCGGCGCCGTCCTGGTAGCCTCGCTGGTCTTCGACGGGGTGGAGGCGGAGCGGATGGTGTCCGGCGGCTCCCGCCGCCCGCCAGGGTCGCGCTCCCCGGCGCTCCATCCCCTGCAGCCGGGGGAGCCCGCCGTGCCGCGCCCCAGCCGCAACTGAGCCTCGGGGGGGACTCGGGAGCGGGAAAATCGCCCCGCTCTTGACCCGCGCGGTCCCGCAGTTAAATTCCGCTCCCGTTCACAGGCTCGATCTTCCCGGCCGATCCTTCCCGAGTCCCTCCGGAGGGTGCCAGAGTGCCATGCGTCGGGACTTCCTTCTCCCGGACAAGCCGCCCGCCGGGGTCCGGCGACCGCCTCCTCCCCGGACTCTCCATGTTTCCGATGCCGCGTCGGACCGGCCGGCGCGGCCGATCACGCCCGCTTCTTCCCAGATTCGTCCTCGCTGCCTCACCGGGACGGACGGGCATCCTCCTCAACGCCAGGTAGCCACGTGAGCAGCCTCTTCATCCGGAAAAACATCGACGAGCTACGCGCCGACGCGTTCTCGGAGGGTGAGCACAGTCTCAAGCGCTCGCTCACGGCAGCCAACCTGGTCCTGCTCGGGATCGGCGCCATCATCGGCGCGGGGATCTTCGTCCTCACCGGCACCGCGGCGGCCCGCAACGCCGGGCCCGCGGTGGTGATCTCCTTCATCGTGGCGGGGCTGGGGTGCCTGTTCGCGGGGCTCTGCTATGCGGAGTTCGCGGCGATGATCCCCATCGCGGGATCGGCGTACACCTACGGCTACGCCACGCTGGGCGAGTTCATCGCGTGGATCATCGGGTGGGACCTGATCCTGGAGTACCTGTTCGGCGCGGCGACGGTGGCGGTGGGGTGGTCCGGGTACTTCACGGAGTTCATGCGGGAACTGGGCTTCAACATGCCCGAAGCCTGGACCCAGGCGCCGCTGACCGTGCAGGGGACGCACACCCTGGTGCGGAACCCGGGCGGGATCATCAACCTCCCCGCGATGCTGCTGATCTTCCTGATGACCACGCTGCTGGTGATCGGGATCCAGGAGTCGGCCCGCTTCAACAACATCATCGTCTACGTCAAGACGGCGATCGTGCTCCTGGTGATCGGCTTCGGTTTCCAGTACGTCGACACCGCCAACTGGTCGCCCTTCATCCCCGAGAACACGGGTGAGTTCGGCCAGTACGGCTGGAGCGGGATCGTGCGCGCGGCGGGGGTGGTGTTCTTCGCCTACATCGGCTTCGACGCGGTGTCCACCGCGGCGCAGGAGGCCCGCGACCCGCAGCGCGACATGCCCATCGGGATGCTCGGGTCGCTGGCGGTCTGCACGGTGCTGTACATCCTGATGGCGCTGGTGATGACGGGGATGGCACACTACACCGAGCTTGACGTCCCCCACCCGGTGTTCGTGGCGATCGCCAAGGCGGGCGAGCCCCTGGCGTGGCTGCGCTACTTCATCAACATCGGCGCCATCGCCGGCCTGGCCTCGGTGGTGCTGGTGATGCTCATGGGCCAGCCGCGCATCTTCTACTCCATGTCGCGCGACGGCCTCCTCCCGGCGGTCTTCGGCAAGGTGCACCCGCGCTTCCGCACCCCGTACATCACCACCATCGTCACCGGGGTGGTCGCGGCGCTGGTCGCCGGCTTCTTCCCCATCGGGCTGCTGGGCGAGCTGGTCTCCATCGGCACCCTGCTGGCCTTCGTGATCGTCTGCGGTGGGATCATCTACCTGCGGCGCGCGGACCCGGGCCGTCATCGTCCCTTCCGGACCCCGCTGGTGCCGCTGGTGCCGATCCTGGGGATCCTGGTCTGCGGGTACATGATGGCCTCCCTGCCCGGGGACACCTGGATCCGGCTGATCGTGTGGATGCTGCTGGGGATCGCGATCTACTTCGCATACGGGATCCGCCACAGCGTCCTGCGCCGCACCGGGCACGTCGCGCACTCGGCGGCGGGGACTCCCCCGGCGCCCACCTACACCGAGACCGAGGAGTAGCAGACCGCCCGGCAGTCCGGAACGCACCGGGGGTGGGAGCCACGGCTCCCGCCTCCGGTGTTCGGCTTACGGGACCCTCTCTGCGGGGTCTTATCCGACAGAAGCTTCCGCTAACGCTGCCGGAGCGGTATAGTGTTGCCCGTTCGGAGCCGGTCACGGATCGTGTCGTTCACTCACAACCCCTGTTATGCAACCGATTGCTTACCTGATCCCCGCACTGGGGATCCTGGCGCTGCTCTATACCGCGTTCCGTTCCGCCTGGGTCGTCCGCCAGGACCCGGGCAACGAGCGCATGAGGGACATCGCCGGGCACATCGCGGACGGCGCCCTGGCCTTCCTCAAGGCCGAGTACCGGGTGCTGGCGATCTTCGCCCTGATCGCCTGTACCTTCCTGTTCTACATCGGGACCAGCGACGAGCGGTCGCACCCGGCGATCATCGGAGCCTTCCTCGTCGGCGCACTCTTCTCGGCGCTCGCCGGCTTCATCGGGATGCGGATCGCCACCAAGGCGAACGTGCGCACCGCGAACGCCGCCCGCACCAGCCTCTCCCGCGCGCTCGACGTGTCGTTCGCGGGCGGGTCGGTGATGGGGATGGGGGTGGCCGGGCTGGCGGTGCTCGGGCTGGGCTCCCTCTTCATCGTCTTCTACTACATGTTCGCCGAGGGGCGCTCCCCCAACGGGCCGGAGATGGAGCGGGCGCTGGAGGTGCTGACCGGCTTCTCGCTCGGGGCCGAGAGCATCGCGCTCTTCGCGCGCGTGGGCGGCGGAATCTACACCAAGGCGGCGGATGTGGGTGCCGACCTGGTGGGGAAGGTGGAGGCCGGGATCCCGGAGGACGACCCCCGGAACCCGGCGACCATCGCGGACAACGTGGGTGACAACGTGGGCGACGTGGCGGGGATGGGCGCGGACCTCTTCGGTTCGTACGTGGCCACCATCCTGGCGACCATGGTGCTGGGGCGCGAGGTGGTAGCCGAGGGCGACCGCTTCGGCGGGCTCTCCCCGATCCTCCTCCCCATGGTGATCGCCGGGCTGGGGATCGTGTTCTCGCTGATCGGGATCCTGTTCGTGCGGGTCAAGGAGGGGGGAGACATCGGCAAGGTGCAGGGGGCGCTCAACACCGGAAACTGGGTCTCCATCGGCCTCACCGCGGTAGGTACCTTCTTCCTGATCCGCTGGATGCTCCCCGCCGGCGAGCTGAGCATGTCTCGCGTGGAC
>DATAAL010000732.1:0-2331 GCA_036260145.1 Longimicrobiaceae bacterium
AAGTCTATGGGCTCTGGCCTGCCGAGGCGACGTTGACTATTCGGGCTGGAGCAGATCCGCGCAGGAGCGGCAGGAGCAGGCTCGTGAGCAAGAAATGC
This sequence comes from Longimicrobiaceae bacterium, assembly GCA_036260145.1. Lineage (GTDB taxonomy): Bacteria > Gemmatimonadota > Gemmatimonadetes > Longimicrobiales > Longimicrobiaceae > JAFAYN01. Next base: position 99 of record DATAAL010000732.1, read on the forward strand.
GCCAGGTAGTTGATGGCGAAGGTGAGCTCGAAACCGTCTTGGCTCTCCTTGCGCTCCTGAACGATGACGCCCGCGTTGTTGACGAGCGCGTCGAGGCGCTCCCGGTCCGATAGGACGCGCTCTGCCAGCCCGCGCACCGCGCCGAGCGAGGAGAGGTCGGCCAGGTAGGAGCCCAACTTCTCGTTGCCCGTCTGCCTCCCTATCTCCTCGAGGGCAGCTTCCAGGCGTTCCGGGTTGCGGCCGTGCAGCAGCACGGTGGCGCCCCTCCCGGCGAGCTCCAGGGCCACGCGCTTGCCCAGGCCGTCCGTCGCGCCCGTGACCAGGATCGTCGCTTCGGCCGCGTTTCTCATCGTCGCCCCTCTCTGGCGATCGCTCCACGGTTCTCCGCCGAAGGGTCCATCCTAGAGAGAACGGGCTCGAGCACGAAGCGGAGCGGCCGGTCCTGCGTGTTTCATGCGGGGTTCGGGTGGCTCGCCGCGGCGCGCAGGATCGCCTCGATGGAGCGATCGACGTCCTCGGTTGTGGTGGACCAGTTGGACACCGAGATCCTCATGGCGGCCTTCCCTCTCCAGGTCGTGCCCCCCAGCCAGCAGGTTCCGTCGTCCTGCACCGCCTTCACGACGGCCCGGGTGCGGGCGTCGTGATCCCCGCCCGCGTCGAGGAAGCGAACTAGCACCTGGTTGAGGACGACTTCGTTGAGCACCTCGGCAGTCGGCTCCTGAGCCAGGGCTTCGGCGAAGCGCCGGGCATGGGCGCAGCAACGGTCGATGAGGTCCGCAACGCCCGTTCGGCCGAGCGAGCGGATCGCCGCGTAGACGGGGATACCTCGAGCCCGGCGCGAGGCTTCGGGGTTCCAGTCCAGCGCGTCCCGCTCGCTTCCCTCCGAGTGGACCAGGTAGCTCGCGTGGGTGCCCATGGCCGCCCGGTGCGCGGCCGGGTGCGCGCAGAACACCAGGCCAGAGTCGTATGGGACGTTCAGCCACTTGTGCGCGTCGGTGGCCCAGGAATCGGCTCGCTCTATTCCTGCGACGAGATACCGCATGCGCGGGGTGGCTGCCGCCCACATCCCGAAAGCCCCATCGACGTGGACCCAGGCTCCGACTTCGCGGGCGGCGTCGCAGATGTCCTGCAAGGGGTCGATGGCGCCGGTGTTCACGTTGCCCGCCTGCGCGCACACTATGGTCGGGCCGGAGGTCTCGGCGATAGCGGATCTCAGCGCGTCCGCTCGCATCCTGCCTTGACCATCAGCCGGGACGAGCCGCACGCTGGCCGTCCCGAGGCCAAGGAAACGGATGGCGCGGTCTATGGTGACGTGGCGCTCCTCGCCGGCGAGGACCCGGATTGGGGGCGCACCGACCAGGCCGTCGGCCTCGACGTCCCAGCCGGCCGCTTCGAGCACGCTGTGGCGGGCGGCCGCGAGCGCGGTAAAGTTCGCCATCTGGCAGCCGGTCACGAACCCGTACGAGACCTCCCGGGGGAGCCCGAACAACTCGACCAGCCACGCGCCGCACACCTCCTCGATCACCGAGGCAGCCGGTGCGGCCACGTAGAGGCCGGAGTTCTGATCCCAGGCGGAGGTGAGCCAGTCGGCGGCCAGCGCGGCCGGCAGGCTGCCCCCGATCACGAAGCCGAAGAACCGACCGCCCGCAGTTGCCATGAGCCCGGGTTCGGCCGCCCTTGCTAGCTCCGCGACGACCTGGCGGGGTTCGAGAGAATCCTCCGGGAGCAGCCCGTCAAGCGCTCTGCGCAGCTTCTCGGCGTCAGCGGTCGGCGCGACCCGGCGTTCCGGAAGACCTTCTAAGAACTCGGCCGCGTGGGCGACCGTGTGGTCCAGCAATGGACGGAGTGCCAGCTGCGTCCTCTCCTTAGGCGTCGTCTCATGGTTTGGTCCTCCGATCATCGTTGGTTTCCACGCTTCTCTACACGGCAGTCAGAGGCTAGATCCGGGGGGCGCCGCGTCCACCGTACCGGTGCTGGTGTGGTCCCGGGCGATCCTCCGTTGGGCCACTGCGTTCTCCTTTACCCCCGATTCCTCCACGCTCGATCGTGTACCCGCATGGTGCCACCCAAAGAAGCTAAGTACATCACCCAAATTGCGTATTTTCTTCAATTTTGCAAAGGCTCAGGACTTGGTAGGATAGGCCTAATCCAAGCCAGCACTGCTTCATCCCGGGAACTCCGTCGCTCAACAGGATGCGGAATCGTGGTCCGGGTTCTTTTGTACTTCTAAACC
>DATAAL010000733.1:0-12714 GCA_036260145.1 Longimicrobiaceae bacterium
GGCTCGACGGGTTCGCTACCCCGCTTCTTTCAGCGCTCCCCTCGCGGGAAGGCGCCTTGCGGATCGCTTCGGTCCCTACGACCAAGTTCCGGGAGGACTTTCACCTCCGGATCACTGTTCATGCTGGGCACACACAAAAAAGCGGCTCCTCGATCGTCGAGGAGCCGCTTCGGCTTTCGGGTGCGTCGTTCCGCTATGGCAACGGACAACCCCAGCCGCGACTCCCGACGGAGAGCGGATTGCGATTGCGGTTGCGATTGCGGAGGAGCGTGATCATTTGGACGGTGCGTGCCGTTCGGGTCCGGTGGAGCGTTGCTTTCCGAGGATAACCCCGCACCCTCCCCGGCGTCAACCCGGGAGCGAGCGGACGGGGGAGTTGGCGAAGGTCGAGCGGATCCCCTCCAGCTCCCCCCGGTGGTAGCGGATCACCACCTCCGGGTCCTTCAGCAGGTGGCCGGTGAGGATGGCGCAGACCCGCTCGTCAGGACGGATCGTCCCTGCCGCCACCAGCTTGCGGATCCCCGCCACCGAGGCGCACGAGGCTGGCTCCGCCCCGATCCCCGCCGCATCCACCTGGGCCTTGGCGTCCATGATCTCCTGGTCCGTGACCCGCTCCACCACGCCCTCCGTCGCGAGGACGCCCCGCAGGCTCTTGCGCCACGACACGGGATTGCCGATGCGGATGGCGGTCGCCAGCGTCTCCGCCCGCGGGGTGGGGACCAGTTCCGCGCCGCTCCTCCAGGCGTCGTACAGCGGGCTCGCACCCTCCGCCTGGACCACGGCGATGCGGGGGAGACGGGGGATCACCCCGAGCGCGTGCAACTCGTAGAGCCCCTTGTACAGCGCGGCGCTGTTCCCAAGGTTCCCTCCCGGCAGGACGATCCAGTCCGGGACCTCCCACCCCAGGTCGTCCAGCAGCTCGAAGCCGATGGCCTTCTGCCCCTCGATCCGGAAGGGGTTCACCGAGTTGAGCAGGTAGATCCCCTCCCGGGCGCAGACCGCCTCCACCTCGCGCATGGCGTCGTCGAAGTCTCCCTCCACCTGGACCGTCCTGGCGCCGTACGCCAGCGCCTGGGCCAGCTTCCCGTAGGCGATCTTCCCCTCGGGGATGAAGACGAGCGCCTCCATCCCCGCCGCCGCGGCGTAGGCCGCCATGGATGCCGAGGTGTTCCCGGTGGACGCGCATGCCACCCGGGTCATCCCCAGCTTGCGGGCCGCGCTCACCCCCGCCGTCATCCCCCGGTCCTTGAACGACCCGGTGGGGTTCTCTCCCTCGTGCTTGAGCAGGAGGGCATCCAGCCCGGCGTACGCGGCCACCCGCGGCGAGTCGTATAGCGGCGTCCCTCCCTCCTGGCGGGTCGCCACGTGTTCCGGCTCCAGGGGGAGCACCAGCTCGCGGAAGCGCCAGACGCCCGAGCGGTCCAGCGGGTCGCGCGAGCCCGCCCGCCGCTCCCAGCCTTCCCGCAGGGCCGGACCCTCGAGCGTGGACAGCTCGTGGACCACGTCAAGGGTGCCGCCGCAGTCGCAGCGGTAGCGCACCTCCAGCCCGGGATGGACCGTCCCGCACTCGACGCAGCGCAGCGTCCAGGGAGCGGCGCTCATACGCGCCTCGCTCCCGGAGCGTCCGCCGGGGAGACGAGGAAGGAGGCGTCGACGCCGCCGGCGTCCCGGAAGGCGGCGACCATCGCCCGGGCGATCCTCTCCGCCCGGCGGGGAGAGTGGGAGAGCGCGAACACCGAGGGTCCTGCCCCGCTGATGGAGCTGCCGAGCGCCCCCGCGGCCAGCGCGGCCGCGATCACCGCCTCGCACCCCGGGATGAGCCGGGCGCGCACGGGCGTGATCACGTGATCGGTAACGCCGCGGCCGAAGAAGGCCAGGTCCCCCGCGTAGCAGCCGGCGAGCAGCGAGGCTACGTTCGCGGAGTTGCGCACCATCTCGCGGAGCGGCACGGCCTCGGGAAGGACGGCCCGCGCTTCCCGCGTGGAGAGCGAGAAGGCGGGGGTGACCACCACCATCACCAGCCCTTCGGGAACGGGGATGCGGACCAGATCCGGGGGATCCGCGGAGCGTACCAGGACCAGGCCGCCCAGCAGCGCGGGCGCCACGTTGTCGGCGTGGCGCCCCGCCACCGTCGCCTCCGCCTCCACGCACGCCCCCACCAGGTCCACCTTCCGGAGCGGCGACCCCACCAGGAGATTCACGGCGAGGGCGGCCGCCGCGGCGCTCGCGGCGGAGCTCCCCAGCCCGGTGCCGATCGGCATCCCCTTGTGCAGCTCCAGCTCCACCCCGGCCCCGATCCCCGCCCGGTGCAGCACGGCCGCCGCCGCGATGGCGGCGGTATTCGCCTCCGGGTCGCGCGGCAGCGCCCCGCCATCCCCCTCGATGCGGGCGATCCGCACCCCGGTGCCCGGCCTCCGCCGCGCCACCACGGTGTCCCCCGGCCCGCGGACCGCCAGCCCCAGGATGTCGAACCCGGAGCCCAGGTTCGACACGGTGGCCGGCGCGAAGACCCGGACCTCCTCCCCGCGTGCTCCTCTCATACCGTCCTCCATTCCGCCGCGATGCGCATGATGTCCGCCAGTACCCCCATCACCGTCACCTCCACCCCGGCCCCCGGTCCGGTCACCACCAGCGGGCGCGCGGAGTAGCGCTCCGACCGGAAGAGGACCAGGTTGTCGGTCCCCCGGAGCGCGCCCGGGGGGGAGTCCGCCGGGACCTCCGTGAGCCCCACCTGCAGCGAGTCCGGCCCCACCCGCGCCAGGTAGCGCAGCACCCTCCCCTCACGCCTCGCCCTCTCCACCCGCGCCGCCAGCGGGGCGTCGTACTCCCGCAGCCGCGCGAGGAGCACCCCCGGCTCCATCCCCGCGAGGGAGGGGTCCACCAGCCCGGTGTAGCGCAGCGGGACGTCGGTGCGCACCAGCCCGGAGAGCCGCCCCAGGATCAGCGCCTTGTGGGCCACGTCCGCCCCAGAGAGGTCGGTCACCGGGTCCGGCTCCGTGTAGCCGAGCCGCATCGCCTCCTCCACCGCCGCGGAGAAGGGGGCGCCCTCCTCCACCCGGGTGAGGAGATAGCCCAGCGTCCCGGAGAGGCACCCCTCCACCTCCAGCAGCCGGTCCCCGGTGGCGAGCAGCATCTCCAGGGTGTCCACGACGGGGAGGCCGGCGCCCACCGTCGCCTCGGCACGGAGGATGCGCCCCTGCGCCTCCGCGTCCTCGAGCAGCGCGTGGAAGCCCTCCAGCGGTCCCGCGAGGGGCGCCTTGTTGGCCGTGACCACGTCGCACCCCAGGCGTAGCGCCTCCCGGAACACCTCTCCTGAGTCCGGGGCGGCGGAGGTGTCCACCAGCACCGGCCGCGCGAGCCGGTAGCGGAGCGCGTCGTGCACCATGGCGGCCGCGGGCCTGGGGACGGCGCCTTCCAGCGCGGTCAGGGGGTACCCCGCCCCCTTGGACTCCACCACCGCCCGCAGCGCCTCCGGGGAGATCCCGCCCGGGTGGAGGAGGTAGCCGCCGCGGTCCGCCACCGCCACCACCCGCGGCCGCAGCCCGTAGCGGCGGAAGAGGTGGGCGCTCCGCTCCAGGAGCAGCTCGATCAGCGCACACCCCACCTTTCCCGGGCCCAGCAGGAGGAGGTCGATCCGGTCCCCTCCGTCGTCGCCGGTGTCCAGGCGGTGCAGGCCGAAAGCGTCGTGCAGCGCCCGGACCGCCTCCGGGACCTCGCCGGCGTCCATGGCGAGGGAGATGTTCAGCTCCGAGGAGCCCTGGGCGATGGCGAGCACGTTGATCCCCCGCCTCCCCAGGGGGGCGAGCACCCGGGCAGCCACCCCGGGCGAGTGCGCCATCCCGAGCCCCACCACCGCCACCACCCCCACCCCCGGCCGCACGGCGACCTCGTCCACCTGGCCGTGGGAGATGTCCGCCCGGAACTCCCGCTTCAGCGCCAGCTCCGCCTCCAGGCCGTCCCGCTCGGGGACCATCAGGGTGATGGAGGCCTCGGAGCTGGACTGGGAGATCATGGTGACGCTGATCCCCCTGCGGGCCAGCGCCCCGAAGACGCGCGCCGCGACCCCCGGGACGCCCGCCATCCCCTTCCCCTCCACCGAGACCAGCGCGTGCCCGACCGCCGCGCTCACCGCCTTCACCGGGTGCGAGCCCGGGGTGAAGCGGCCGTCCACCACCGTCCCCTCCGCCGCGGTGAACGAGTCGCGGATCCGCACCGGGATCCCGTTCGCCGCCACGGGGAGGATCGTGCTCGGGTGGAGCACCTTGGCGCCGTAGAAGGACAGCTCCGTGGCCTCGCGGTAGTTGAGCTGGGCGATGCTCCTCGCCCCGGGGACAGTGCGGGGGTCCGCCGTGAACACCCCGTCCACGTCGGTCCAGATGGTGACCTCGTCGGCGCCCAGCGCCGCGGCCAGCACCGTCGCGGTCAGGTCGGAGCCGCCCCGCCCCAGCGTGGTGGTGGAGCCGTCGGGGGCGCACCCGACGAAGCCGGTGACCACCGGGATCTCGCCCCTCTCCAGGTACCTCCCGAGAGCCGCGCGGGCAACGGAGTCCGTGACCCCGGGGAGCGGCCCCGCCTCTCCGAAGCAGTCGTCGGTCTCCAGGAAGTCGTCCGCGTCCAGCGGCACGCCCGGCTGTCCACGGAGGTGCAGCGCCAGGGCGAAGAGGCGGACGGCGAGCTTCTCCCCCACCGAGAGGATGCGGTCCCGGGTGCGCGGCGTCAGCTCCCCGAGCGCCGCCACCGACCTCAGCCACGCCGCCAGCGAGGCCGAGAGCCCCCGGACCTCCTCGAGCACGGGGCCCTCCCCCCTTCCGCCAAGCTCCGCCAGCACCCGCTCGTGGCGGAGGCGGACCTCGTCCGCGACCTCCAGGGCGCGCGCGGCGTCCCCGCACTCGGCCGCGGCAGCAGCCTCCACCAGCAGGTTGGTGACGTCCGCCAGGGCGGAGGAGACCACCACCACTCGCGCCCCCCCGGCGGCCTGGAGCACCCGCTCCGCCGCGGTCAGCAGCCGGGACGCCTCCGCCACGCTGGTGCCTCCGAACTTGTGCACCTCCGTCCTCCGGGCCGCCCGGACACTTCCGGACTCGGGGCGCAGACCCGCCATGCCGTTCATCTCCGTCTCCTCGAAACAGTACGAAAAAGCCCGGCCCCCTCCTGTCGGGAGAGGGCCGGGTGGTGCGCTGGGATCACGTCCCGACCAGCTCGTGCGCTCGCTACGCCGCGCAGGGGCACCCGACCGTCTCTCCCGGTGGAGAAGCAGTATGGGTGGTGCCGGTATTCGGTGCGAACGGGCGGATCCGCATCGGTGGGACCTGGGTCGGACACTCATCGGCCGCCGTGGGGCGGCGACCGTCCGGGGTAGGAATAAGAGCCGCATATCCGGGCGTCAACCCTCACCGGGAGAAGAGCCGACAGGGTGCGCGTCGATCCGCCGCGGTCCGCGCCCGATTCCGGCGCTTCTCCGGTGTGGCGCGCTTCTGGCATTTGGACGTACTACGGCGCCGCAGCGCGCCGGGCCTCGTTTCCCGCAATCCCCCTCGGGATCAGATCCGCGATGCTGAAACACCTGATCCTCCGCTTCGGACCGAGCGGAACCGTTTATCCGCTGGAGCTCACCCCGGGGCCCATGACCGTGTTCGTGGGACCGAACAACTCCGGGAAGAGCCTCGCGCTGCGCGAGGTGGAGGAGTACCTGGAGAGCGGGGGACGGCAGGAGCGGCGGATCGTCGCCGGGATGGAGTTCCATCTTCCGGACCCCGAGGAAGCCCGCCGGATGGTGGAGACCCGGCGGGTGGACGGTGATTCGACGCCCCTCCCCGCGGGGAGGATCCGGGTCTCCCGGATGCAGCCGGTGGGGGAGCACATGAAGAAGCGCGCCACCGACGTGGCGGACACCCCCAGCGACCGGGTGATCGACTTCGACGCGGTGCTCCGCATCCTGGGCAGCGGCTGCCCGGGGCAGGAGGAGATCGCCCGGCTCTGTCGCGACTTCCTGTCCCTGTTCACCATCCGCCTGGACGGGCAGACGCGCCTTGCGTTGACCCACCCGCGTCCCACAGGTGACCTGCAATTCCACCCCACCAACCACCTGGCGGCGCTCTTCCGCAACGCCGCTGCGCGGGAGCAGATCCGGGAGATCACCGCGGAGGCCTTCGGCCTCCACTTCGTCCTGGACCCCACGGGGGGGACGCACCTCCGCATCCGCATGTCCGAGCGCCCCCCGCACGACGGGTGCGAGGAGCAGGCGCTGGACGACCGCGCGCGGGCCTTCCACGCCCTGGCCACCGACATCGCGGAGATGAGCGACGGGATCAAGGCGTTCACCGGGCTCACTGCCGCGGTGCTGAGCGCCGATTACCGGATCATGCTGGTGGACGAGCCGGAGGCGTTTCTCCACCCCCCGCTCACCCGCAAGCTGGGGAAGCGGCTCACGCAGCTCGCCGCCAAGCGGGGCGCGCACGTCCTGGCGTCCACGCACAGCCCCGAGTTCCTGCTGGGGTGCGTGCAGTCGGGGAAGAGCGTCAACATCGTCCGGCTTTCGTACAAGCGCGGGGTCCCGAGCGCCACCCTCCTGGCGGCGGAGAAGCTGCAGTCGATGATGCGCGATCCGCTCCTCCGCTCCACCGGGGTGCTGGGGGCGCTCTTCCACGACGGCGCCATCGTCTGCGAGGCGGACGCGGACCGCGTCTTCTACCAGGAGGTCAACGAGCGCCTCCTGGCCGCGGGGCGCGGGGGCGCCGACGGGTGCATCTTCCTCAACGCCCAGAACAAGCAGACCATCCGGCGCATCCTCCGCCCCCTCCGGGAGATGGGGATCCCCGCCGTGGCCGTCGTGGACCTGGACATCGTCAAGGGGAAGGAGGACTTCCGGGACCTCCTCCGCGCCGCCTACGTCCCGGAGGCGTTCCTGGAGCACTGGGAGGAGATGCGGATCCTGCTCCAGCAGAAGCTGCGCGGCGAGGCGTATAGGGACGGCGGGATCCACACCTTGGGACGGGAGGCCCGCGCCACCGCGGAGGTGCTCCTGGACGGCCTGACCGCGTTCGGGGTGTTCGTCGTCCCCCCGGGGGAGCTGGAGTGCTGGCTCCCCGCGCTGGAGGTGGGGGGGCACGGGCCGGAGTGGCTGACGCAGGTGTTCGAGCGGATGGGCTCCGACACCTCGGACGAGTCGTACCTGCGCCCGGGCGACGGGGACGTGTGGCGCTTCATGCAGCGGGTGGCGGCGTGGATCGGTGACCCGCACCGGCGCGGAATGGCGCAGGACACCATCCCGCTGGACCACCTCCTCTCGCCCCCGGAGGAGCCCGCGGAGGAAGCGGAGGACGAGGCCGTCCCGCTCCCGCAGACCGCCGCATGAACGGGGTTGCGGGCGCGCAACTTGCAGCGAAGAAATCCCGGGTACCGTTCGATGGAACGGATTCGCACTCCTGTCCGTACCCAATGTCGGGATGAAGGTACGCGAGGCGGACGCCCGGTGGCCACGGAGGTGGGCGGATCCGCTGGGGAGGCCCGGCATCCGGAGTCGAGGTGCCCGTGGGGCGCTGCGGCGTGGTTCGGAAGACACGCAGGGAGAGGGACAACAGAGACGAGGTCTCCCACGGCGAGCTACAGGTGATTCCGCGCGGCTAGCCCTGTAGAGGCCACAATGCCGGTTCGAGTCCGGCCAGCGTTCCCGTAGGTTCGCCCGGTTCGTCGCTCCTCTGACGGACCGGGCGGATCTTTGGGGGTTGTGCATGAGGACCCCGCGGAACGGCGAACCACGGGGCGTCAGCGTGGAAACGACCCTCCCCCGGGCTCGGGGGAGGGTGGCGCGCAGCGCCGGGTGGAGGCCGCGCTACGGGATCAGCCCGCCCCCCAGCGTTCCGCGGACCGAACCGGTCACCCCCGCCCCCGCGCCCAGGAGCCCGCCCGCCCGCGCGGCACCACCGCCGACCCCGGCCGCCAGGGAGCCGATGGCCCGGTCGCTCGCTCCGGCCGCCAGGCGGGCCGAGATATCCATCGCCGCCCTGCCGGACTCCATCCCCCGCGCCTGCATCTCCACCAGTGCGGAGAGCGACGCCTGCAGCGAGCGCTGCGGGGGCGCGCTGCGCGAGATCCGGGTGAGGTCCGCCCGCGCGGCGCCGCGGGCCAGCACCTCCGCCCCGGTCTCGATCTCCCGGCGCGAGGCGGAGCGCCGGCCGCCGTCGTTCAGCGCTTCGCGCGCCGCCAGGAGCCGGGCGTGCACCCGGCTGGCCGCGGCCGCGGTGGCGGTCTCCGAATCCTCCCGCGCCCGCGACCGGGCGATCTCCCGGCGCACCGGGGCGTCGGGGAGTCCGGCCCGCACTGTCGCCGCCAGCACCGCTTCGGCGCTCGCACCGCGCTCCGACTTCTCCGCACCCCGTCCCTGGGCCCCTGCCTTCACCCCCACCGAGGCGGAGGCGCCCGCCTGTGCACCCGCCTGCGCCGCCGCTCCCGCGGGGAGGGCGATCAGGGCCACCGTCGCAATCGTCAGAATCCGGCTCATATCGGTATCTCTCGTCTCAGGGTTCTCCCGGAACCACGGCGGAGGAAGCCTCCGCCGCAGCGGCGCTGCTGCTCCGTCCCGTCACGTCAGCGCACCAGCACCCTCACCGCCGACTGGAACTGCGCCTCGCTCACGGTACGCGTCTGGGTGTTGGTGCTCCCCAGCCATGCGTCCGAGTTCAGGTCGATGAGGAGCTGCGTGCTCGCTCCCGCCTCCGCTTCGGCGTCCACCTCCCGCTCCACGGTCACCTGGCTGTCGCTCTGCAGGTCCACCCGCACCTGTCCGGTGAGCACGCCGCCCAGGCCGATCTGGATCCCGCCCGTCACGTTGGCCTGCACCTCCTCGAACACCACCCGCACCCGGTTGTAGCCGCCCGCCTCCACCGACGTGGTGGCGAACACCTTCGCCTCGCCGCGCCCGGAGGCGTCCACCGTCACCCGCTCCACCGTGCGGCGGGTCAGCTCGACCCACTCCCCTGCGTCGGTGCGGGCCCACACCCGCGCCCGGAACTCCACCGTCCCCTCCGCCCCCGAGAGCGACTGGGAGAAGCTCGCCACTCCACCCCCCGTCGAGGTCGAGCCCGCCCCGTCGTCCCCCCGCGCCGCCACCTGCATCGTCGCCGCACCCTCGGGGGCGGTGGTCTCGTCGCAGGCGCCCAGGCCGAGCGCCAGCACCGCCGCCAGAACCGTCACGTTGATCCCTCGCATGGTTTCCTCTCCGGTTGGGGCTCTGTGTGGCGCCGACCTTCACGGCGCCGCGGATGCCACGGGGTAAGGCACGCCCGGTGCCGCAGCGAAAACCCGCATGGATGCTGGACTTTCTATCAGGCGAGGTTCCGGAAGGCCGATATCTTGCTACATTTTGTAGCAGAGGGGGATCGAGTCGTTCACATTTTATAAGAGCGCGAAGACGACGTGGCGAACCCCAGGGACGCCCTGCTGCTGATCGGCGGGGATGCGGAGGTGCGGGAGAGCGTGCATGCGGCCGCGCAGGCGCTCGGGACGGGCCTCACCGTCGCGGAGGGGCTGGCGGAGGGGCTCCGCGCGCTGGGAGAGCGCCGGTGGACGGCCACCCTGCTGGTGGTGGAGCTCCTGGAGGGCGACGAGGCGCTGATCCCGCGGATCGCCCGGGAGGCCGACACCGGCGCGCTGGTGCTGGTGGCCACCGAGCCCTCCCTGCGCCTGGCGATGGAAGCGCCCCGGCTCGGCGCCGCGGAGCTCCTGGTGACGCCCCTCGGCCCGGAGGAGATCGTCCGCGCCGTGCGCAGCGCGGGGCCGGGGGGGAGCGGGATCCCCCTCCCCCCCGTGGACCCGGCCGACCCGGGCGACGAGCTGGTGGGATCCAGCCCTGCGCTGATCGAGGTGTTCAAGGGCGTGGGGCGGGTGGCGCCCAGCGCCGCCACCGTACTGGTCACGGGAGAGTCGGGGACGGGGAAGGAGCTGGTAGCGCGCGCCGTTCACCGGATGAGCCCCCGCCCGGGGGGCCCCTTCGTGGCGGTGAACTGCGCCGCCATCCCCGAGGACCTTCTGGAGTCCGAGCTGTTCGGCCACGAGCGGGGGGCGTTCACCGGGGCCGTCGCCCGCAAGGTGGGGCGCTTCGAGCGGGCGAACGGGGGAACGCTCTTCCTGGACGAGATCGGCGACATGTCGCTGGTGCTCCAGTCCAAGATCCTCCGCGCCCTCCAGGAGCGGGAGATCGAGCGCCTGGGTGGCAAGGAGCGCATCCCCCTGGACGTTCGCGTGGTGGCCGCCACCCACCGCGACCTGCCCGCGCTGGTCGAGGCCGGGGAGTTCCGGGAGGACCTGTTCTACCGCCTGGCCGTGGTCCGCCTCCACCTCCCCCCGCTGCGCGAGCGCACCGGCGACCTCCGCCTCCTGGCCCTGCACTACGCCGCGCGCTTCGCCCGCGCCTACGGAACCGCGCTGCGCGCCGTGAGCCCCGCGGCGCTGGAGCGGCTGGAGGCGCACTCCTGGCCGGGGAACGTGCGCGAGCTGCGCAACGTCCTGGAGCGTGCCGTTCTCCTGGCCCCCGGCGACACTCTCCTCCCCGAGCACCTGGAGATCGACCGGCGGGGGGCGCCGGAGACTATGCCCGCGGGAGTGTTCCTCCCCGGGTACGGTCCCACCCTCTCCATGGCACAGGTGGAGGCGCTGCACATCGCCCGCGTCCTGGAGCACGTCGGGGGGCACTTCGGCCGGGCGGCGGAGATCCTGGGGATGCATCGCAACACGGTTTCCCGGAAGGCGCTGGAGTACGGGATCATCCAGGAGGGGGGCGATGCCTGAGCCGGCCGCGCCCCTGCCGGTTTTTCCGGCAGCGCGTCACAAAATGTGGCAGCGTGGCGGGCGCTTTCCGGGCGACGCGCGGAAAAAATCCAGGAGTGGCGCGGAGTCCTACGTACCAGAGCGGTGGAACGGGCCCTGCCCTCCCCTGCCGCCGGAGGGCCGCCCGAGCGCGGCTGCGACCCGAACCGGCACCGACGACGTGACCCCTTCCCCCACCCGCGCATGAGCCCGCGACGCCTGAAGCTGGACCAGGCCCTCGGGGTGCTCCCGGACGCCGACGCGCTCGCCCCGCTGCGGGAGGCGCTGATCGGCGCCTCCCGGGAGGACGCGGAGCGCGCGTGGACCGCGTCGGAGGCGTACGCCACCCTGGACACCCGGCTGGCGGACCCGCGGGCTCTGGAGGCACAGGTGGCCGCGCTCGCCGAGCAGGTGCGGGAGCGGACCGAGGCGGTTCTCCGCCACGCCCTGCGCGCGCTCCACGCCGCGGAGGCGGGGGACCCTGCGGAGGCGGCGCGCGCCCTGGTGGCGGCGGGGGAGGTGGAGGAGGGCGCCGGGCGGCTGGAGGAGGCGAAGCGGTTCTTCTACAAGGCGCTGGAGTTGGGACGGAAGCCGCGGGACCGGCGGACGGAAGGGCTGGCGCTGCGGCGGCTGGGGCGGGTGGCGGTGGAGCGCGGGGAGTTCGAGCGGGCGGCGGAGCTGTACCGCCGGGGCTTCGAGGTAGCCGAGGCGCAGCGTGACCTGGAAGGGGCCGTGGTCGCCTGTCAGGGGATGGGGAACGCGTACGTGTACCAGGGGATGTGGGAGCGGGCGCGGGAGTGGTACGCGCGCGGGCTGGAGCTCCTGGAGGGGAAGCCCCCCTCCCGCCTCCTCTGGCAGCTGCAGAGCAACCTGTCGGTGGTGGCGCGCCGGGCGGGGGCGCTGGAGGAGAGCGCGGCGTGGCTGGAGCGCGCGGAAGCCACCAGCGCCGCCCTGGAAGACGCGGAGGCGCACCTCCCCCTGGCGAACGGGTGGGGAAAGCTGCACGAGGCGCGGGGGGAGCTGGAGGCGGCGGAGCGGGCGTACCGCGACGCCCTGGCCGGGGTGAGCACCCCCACACAGCGCGGCTCGGTGCTGATCAACCTGGCCGAGTGCCTCCTCCTCCAGGGGAGGCTGCGGGACGCGGAGCGGGTGACGCGCGAGCTGGAGCGGGTCGCGGTGACGCAGCGGCTCACTCCCCTCCTCCCCCACGTGTACCGGGGGCTGGGAGCCATCGCCCGGGAGCGGGGGGACGAGGAGGGGTTCGTCTTCTACGAGCAGGCGCTGGAGCTGTGCCGCGAGCCGGACTCCCCCCCCATCGAGCAGGCGGTGACGCAGCACGAGTACGGGGTGTTCGAGGCGCGGATGGAGCGGACGGACTCCGCCCTGGCGAGGCTGCGGGAGGCGCGGGAGGTGTACCGGAGGCTCGGCGCGGGCCCGGAGCTGGCGCGCGTGGAGGCCGACCTGGCGGAAATCGAGAAAACGACGGAGGGATAGAGCGATGCCCAGAATGCGCGTAACAACGGCGCTCCTCCTCGCCCTCCTGGCGGCCGGGTGCGGGCGCGAGGTGGTGGTGGGCGGGCAGAAGGAGGTGGAGACGAAGGCGGTGGGCGACGGAACCCCGGAGGGCTCGGCGGCGCTCGTGCCGGACGTTGGCGGTCGCCTCTCGGCCTCCGCCGCGGCGGTGCCGCGGGGGACGCTCACCTTCGTGAGCACCATCTCGCTGGTGGCGGAGGACGGGCGGGTGTTCCCGCTGACGGACGCGCCGCAGACGACGCGGGTGCGCATCGAGGGGACGGACCAGGCGACGGTGTCGGTGAAGCGGGTCCCTGCCGAGCTGCGCTACACCCGGGCCAGGGTAGTCTTCCGGCAGGTGTCGGGAGATGTGACCGCGGGGCTGCTGGTCGGCGGGAT
>DATAAL010000734.1:0-3445 GCA_036260145.1 Longimicrobiaceae bacterium
CAAGGTCGGCCGCAACGACCCGTGCCCCTGCGGGAGCGGGAAGAAGTACAAGAACTGCCACGGCCGCAGCGCCTGAGCGATCGGTCCCGCGGTACGTTCCAGCGGCTGTCGTCCCCGGGCGGCAGCCGCTCTTCTTTTCCGGCCGGTCGACCCACCATACATTGGTGTCTCGTGAATATAGACGGAATATATGCGCATCCGTCGGCAGCTTCCCCCACCCCCATCGGTATATTCCATCGTGGCAACGGTCCCCGGCTACACCATCAAGGCCTGGCCCTCGGACGAGAGACCGCGCGAGCGCCTGGAGTCGCTCGGCCCCCGGGCGCTCTCCCCGCGCGAGCTCCTCGCGCTCCTCATCGAGACCGGGAGGCCGGCCCAGGCGGGGAGGCCGGCGCGCTCGGCGCTGGACCTGGCCGGTGATTTGCTGCACGCCTTCCGGGGCGGCGACGGGCGGGAGTCGCTGCGCCGCATCATGACGGCTTCGGTCCCGGAGGTCTGCCGGGTCCACGGGATCGGGCCGGCCAAGGCGGCGAAGATCCTGGCGGCTCTCGACCTGGGGCGCCGGGCCGCGGAGGAGGCGCGTCCGGACCGGGACCGCATCCGCACCCCGCGCGACGTGTACGAGCGGATGCGGCTGATGCTGCGTGACCTTCCGCACGAGGAGTTCCATGTCCTCCTCCTCAATACGCAGAACGAGGTGCTCCGGGACCTCCAGATCACCCGGGGGACCCTGGACGCGTCGCTGGTGCACCCCCGGGAGGTGTTCAAGGCGGCGATCACCGAGGCGGCCGCGAGTATCATCCTGGTCCACAACCACCCCAGCGGCGACCCCTGCCCATCGGAGGAGGACCGCGCCGTCACTGACCAGCTGCGCGGAGCCGGGGAGATGCTGGGGATCGAAGTGCTGGACCACGTGATCGTGGGAGAGGGGCGCTACGTGTCTTTCGTCGAGGCGGGTCTCTGGTAATGGCCACCACCGCGTTCTCCGCGCTCCCGGCCGACCGGGCGGAAGAGGCGCTCGCCGTCGCGCGCGCCGTCCTCCCGCCTCGCTTCCTCTCCAAGCTGGAGTCGTACCTGGAGCGCCTCGACATCGAGGCGATCACCCGCGCCTACGAGTTCAGCCGCATCGCCCACGCGGGGCAGAAGCGCCGCTCGGGGGAGGACTACATCGTCCACTGCGTGGAGGTCACGGAGATCCTGGCCGACCTCCACCTGGACTCCGTCACCCTCATCGCGGGGCTGATCCACGACGTGGTGGAGGACACCTCCGCCACCCTGGAAGACGTGCGCGACGCCTTCGGGGACGAGGTGGCCACGGTGGTGGACGGGCTGACCAAGATCGCCCGCGTCCAGTTCCGCACCAACACGGAGCAGCAGGTCGAGAACTACCGCAAGCTCCTCCTGTCCATGGCCCAGGACGCTCGCGTGATCCTGGTAAAGCTGGCGGACCGGCTGAACAACATGCGGACGCTCCAGCACCTGCGGGAGGAGAAGCAGCGGCGGATCGCGCTGGAGACCCGGGAGATCTACGCGCCCCTCGCCCACCGCCTGGGGGTGGCGACGATCAAGTGGGAGCTGGAAGACCTGTGCTTCAAGTTCCTGGAGCCGGAGGCGTACCGGGACCTGGCGCGCAAGGTGGCGGACAAGCGCGCCGAGCGCGAGGAGATGATCGACCGGCTGCGGAGGCCGCTGGAGGAGGACCTGAGGGCCGCCGGGATCGAGTGCGAGGTCACGGGGCGTCCCAAGCACCTGTGGTCGATCTACCGGAAGATGCAGCGCCGCGAGAAGCCGTACGACGAGATCTACGACCTCATGGCGATCCGGGTGATCGTGGACACCGTCACCGACTGCTACCACGCGCTGGGGGTGATCCACAACCGGTGGACGCCGCTGCAGGAGCGCTTCCACGACTACATCGCCACGCCCAAGTCGAACATGTACCGCTCCCTCCACACGACCATCTTCGGTCCGGGGGGGCGGCTGTACGAGATCCAGATCCGCACGCGGGAGATGCACCGCACCGCGGAGTACGGGATCGCGGCGCACTGGAAGTACAAGGAGGGGCGCCGGAGCGGGGACGACGTGGACGAGACGCTCACCTGGTTCCGGCAGGTGCTGGAGTGGCAGCAGGAGACGAGGGAGCCGGAGGAGTTCATGGAGTTCCTCCGGATCGACCTGTTCCAGGACGAGATCTTCGTCTTCACCCCGCAGGGCGACGTCAAGCAGCTTCCCCGGGGCGCCACCCCCATCGACTTCGCCTTCACGGTGCACACCGAGGTGGGGATGCACTGCGCGGGGGCGCGGATCAACGGCCGGATCGCTCCGCTGGCGCGCGAGCTGAAGAACGGGGACACGGTGGAGATCGTCACCGACCCCAAGCAGCGCCCCTCTCGCGACTGGCTGGCGTTCGTGAAGACGGCGCGTGCCCGGAACAAGATCCGCCAGTGGATCAAGCAGGAGGAGTTCGACAGCTCGGTCCGGCTGGGCCGTGACTTCATCGAGCGGGAGATCCGCAAGGTGCGGAAGGACCGGGTCTCGGACGAGCGCTTCGAGGCGGTGGCGAAGGCGCTGGATCTCCCCGACGCGGCCCACCTCTTCGCGGCGCTGGGTCGGGGGGACGTGGGTCCCTCCGCAGTGTTCCGGGAGCTGTGGGGCGAGCCCGAGACCGCCACCCCGCCACGCCCGCCCTCGGCGTTCGACCGGCTGGTGGACCGGGTGCGCGGGAAGCCGAGGGGGGTGCGGATCCAGGGGATGGACAACCTGATGGTCCGCTACTCCCAGTGCTGCCAGCCCGTCCCGGGCGACACGGTGACGGGGTACATCACCCGCGGGCGGGGGATCTCCATTCACCGCACCGACTGTCCCAACCTCCTCCAGCTCGCCGACCACCCGGAGCGACGGGTGGAGATCGAATGGGACGTGGAGGGGGGGGAGCGGTTCTTCGTGCGGATCGTGATGGAGGGGACGGACCGGCGCGGGCTCTTCGCCGACATCGCCAGCACCATCTCCCAGACCAACACCAACATCCGCAGCGCGGACATCCAGGCGGACGAGGCGGGGATGAAGGGGCAGTTCGTGGTGGAGGTGGAGAACCTGAGCCACCTGAACCGGGTGCTGAACGCCATCCGCAAGGTCAAGGGGGTGATCTCGGTGGAGCGCCGGGAGCACATGGACGAGCGGGACCTGACTCCGGAGTCCTGAGGTCTGAGGGACGCGGAACAGCATTGAACGGCGGGTTCGGGCGTGCCCCCCGCTGGCGCGGGGGTCGGGCTGCGGCTCCGTAACGCACGATACCGCCGTGCGTAACGGAGTCGAGCCCCCGCAAACCGCCGCGGGGTCTCGCCCCTTCGGGCCGTCATCCCTCACGCAACTGCATGCCGTGCCTGTAGTTGCTCCCCTCTCCCGGTCTGGGAGAGGGTGGCGGCCTTCAGGCCGCCGGGTGAGG
>DATAAL010000735.1:0-1697 GCA_036260145.1 Longimicrobiaceae bacterium
TGGTGGTCCATGCGGCCGAGGAACTCCAGGGTTCCGCCGGGGAGCCAGCGCACGCGGTCCCCCGTGCGGTACAGGCGTGCGCCGCCCTCACCCGAGAAGGGGTCGGGGACGAACCTCTCGGCCGTCAGCTCCGGGCGGCCCGGGTACCCCCGCGCCAGCAGGGCGCTCCCCAGGTGGAGCTCTCCGGGAACGCCCACCGGGACCGGCCTGCCCCGTGAGTCGAGCACGTAAGCCGCGCGTCCGGGGAGCGGGCACCCGATCGGGACCGTCGCCCCCGCGTACCCGCCCGGGTACTCCGCCGACAGCTCGAAGGTGGTCGCGGTGATCACCGCCTCGGTGGGCCCGTAGGCGTTGAGCAGGCGTGCCGGGGTCTCGAACCTGGCCCGCCAGCGGCGTACGGCGGCGGAGGGCATCGCGTCCGCTCCCACCAGCAGGAGCCTCAGCTCCGGGAGGGCGCCGCCCACCCCCGCCTCGATCACCTCCTGCCAGTACGCCGGCGGCAGGTTGGCGACGGTGATCCCCAGCTCCCTCGCCCGGAGGGCGAACTCCGCGGGGCTCCAGAGGTCCTCTCCGGCCAGCACCAGCGTCGCCCCACTGAGGAGAGGGAGGAGGAGCTGTTCGAGAGAGACGTCGAAGCCCACCGCGGCGAAGTACAGCACACGGTCGGTCCCGGTGATTCCCAGCACTGCGGCGAGCCCGACCAGGTGCGTGGCGGCGGAGTGGTGCTCGACACCCACGCCCTTGGGGCGCCCGGTGGAGCCGGAGGTGTAGACGATGTACGCCAGGCTCTCCGGTGCCACACCGGTGCGGGGGGCGGGCGCCGCCTCCTCGCCGGGGAGATCCTCCGCGTCGTCGAGGCGGAGGACGACACCCTGGTACTCCGGGAAACGGTCGATCAGCCGCGAGGTCGTGAGCAGCACCGACACCCGGGCGTCGGCGAGCAGGAAGGTCAGGCGCCCGGCGGGGTGGGCAGGGTCCAGGGGGACGTAGACACCACCGGAGCCGAGCACGCCGAGAAGCGCGACCACCAGCTCGGGGGTGCGGCCCAGGCAGACCCCGACCCGCGTCTCGGGCCCGACCCCGAGGCGCTGCAACCGGCGGGCGAGACGGTGGGCGGCGCGCTCCAGCTCCGCGTAGGTGAGACCGCCTCCGGGGTGAACCAGCGCCACCGCGTCTGGGGTACGGGCGGCCCGGGCGGCGAAGAGGTCGTGGAGGCACCCGCCCGCCGGTACAGGGGTGCGGGAGGCGCTCCAGCCCTCCAGCACCTGGAAGCGCTCCTCTTCCGGAAGGAAGGCGACTTCGTGGATCCTGCGCTCGGGGTCTGAAGCAAGCACCGCCAGCAGCCGGGTGAGGTGGCCGGCCATCCGCTCGATGGTGGCTCCGTCCCACAGCTCCGCCCGGTACGCGATCGTACCCCGGAGGCAACCCTCCTCCTCGCTCAATTCCAGACCGAGGTCGAACTTGGCGAAAGGGTTGCCGCCCTGGTCGAGCGGCTCCACCGCCAGCTCTCCCATGCGCAGCTCGCCCCTCCCCGCGTTCTGCAGCGCGAACGTCGTCTGGAAGAGCGGCGTGTACGCCAGGCTCCGCTCCCTCGCCACCTCCTCCACCACCCGCTCGAACGGCACCTCCTGGTGCCCGTACGCTCCCAGCGCCCCCTCCCGCACCCGCCCCACCAGCTCCCGGAAGCTCGGATCCCC
>DATAAL010000736.1:0-2262 GCA_036260145.1 Longimicrobiaceae bacterium
GGGACGGTGCCACCTCTCGCGGTTCTCCCCTCCCCCACGAGTGGGGGAGGGGCCGGGGGTGGGGGGCAGCCGCGTGAGGGATGTGCGCCCGAAGGGGCGAGACCCGACAGCGGTTTCGTCGGGTCTCGCCGCACTTATGCACGGTAGTATCGTGCATTAGTGCGCGCCAGCCCGGCCCCCGCGCCAGCGGGGGACACGCCCAAAGCCCGAGCCGTAAAGGCAGTTCATTCGTCCTGGTCCTCGCCACGCCGCCGCAGGGTGATGCGCAGCGGCACTCCCTGGAACCCCCATGCCTGGCGGAAGCCGTTCTGCAGGTACCGCTCGTAGCTCTCCGGGACCCCCTCCGGGTGGTTGACGAACAGCACGAAGTGGGGAGGCGCGACCCCGGCCTGCGTACCGTACAGGAACTTCACCGGGTGCCCCTGGTGCGCGGGCGGCCGCGCGCGCGCGGTCAGCTCGCGCAGCACCTCGTTGACCTTGTGGGTGGAGATGTGGCGCTGGCGCTGCTCCTCCACTTCCAGGATCAGGGGGAGGACCCGGTGTACCCGCTGCCCCGTCAGGGTGCTGGTGAAGACCACCGGGACCCAGCGGAGGAAGGGCGCCCGGTTGTGCAGCTCCTTCTCGAAGTGCGGGGCGGTCATCGTCTCCCTCTCCACCAGGTCCCACTTGTTGGCAACGATGATCAACCCGCACCCCGCATCCCACGCCTTCTCCGCGATCTTGAGGTCCTGCACCGCCACCCCCTCGGTGGCGTCGATCAGCAGGAGGCAGACGTCCGCGCGCTCGATGGTCCGCTCGGTCCGGATGGCGCTGTAGAACTCCACCCCCTCCTCGATCCGGGACTGCCGGCGGAGCCCCGCTGTGTCCACGAACACCAGGGTGCGCCCGTGGAACTGGTAGGGGGTATCGATGGCATCGCGGGTGGTCCCCGCCACGTCCGAGACCACCAGCCGCTCCTCGCCGAGGAGCCGGTTGACGAAGGAGGACTTCCCCACGTTAGGCTTGCCGATCACCGCCACGCGGAGCGCCTCGTGGTCCTCCTCCTCGCCGGCCTCCGGGAGAAGCGCGACCACGGCGTCGAGCACATCGCCGCTCCCCTTCCCGCTCAGCCCGCTCATGGGGAGCGGCTCGCCCAGCCCCAGATCCCAGAAGTCGTGGTGCGCCAGCGCGGTGGGGGAACCCAGGTTGTCCACCTTGTTGACCACCAGCACCGTGGGGCGCTGCGTCCGCCGAAGGTGCTCCGCCACCTCATAGTCCAGGGGGTGCGGGCCCGCCTTGCCGTCCACGAGCTGCACCACCACGTCCGCCTCCTCGATGGCGGTGAGCACCTGCTCGCGCACCAGGTGGTCCATCGGCTCGTCGGAGCGCTCCACCATCCCGCCGGTGTCCACGACGTAGAACTGCCGCCGGTTCCACTCCGCCCGCGCGAAGTTGCGGTCGCGGGTGACGCCGGGATAGTCCTCCACGATGGCCACCCGCTGCCCGAGCACGCGGTTGAAGAAGGTGGACTTGCCGACGTTGGGACGGCCGACCACGGCCACGACGGGGAGCTTCACGGACGGATCCGTCAGGGGTGGAAAGGAGCGGGCGCGGGCGAATATGGACCCGCGCCGGAGCGGCGTCAACCGCGCGGGATCACGCCAGCGGCGCCCCGCAGTTGGTGCAGACCTCCGCCCCGGGCTCGTATGCCTCCCCGCACGACGGGCAGGCGAAGACCACCTCGCCCTCGGTGTCCATGTGGTTGCGGATCACCTCCAGCGCCGCGCCGTACTCCCACACCGGGACCATTACCCGGACGATGCTGAGCTCGCCCAGG
This sequence comes from Longimicrobiaceae bacterium, assembly GCA_036260145.1. Taxonomy (GTDB): domain Bacteria; phylum Gemmatimonadota; class Gemmatimonadetes; order Longimicrobiales; family Longimicrobiaceae; genus JAFAYN01. Next base: position 1,817 of record DATAAL010000736.1, read on the forward strand.
TCCACGGGGTAGATGTGGTCCTTCTGGGAGTAGATCTGCGCGTCGATCCCCTCCGCCGCCAGGTTGTCCCGGACGAGCTGGGCCTCCAGCTCCCCGTGGGTGCTGTACACCTGCGCCCACCCCTCGATCATGGGGACGGTGCGGTGCTCCTCGCACAGGAACGCATCGTGATCCCCGGCGCGGCAGCGGTCGCACACGAGGCGGCCGCAGATCACGCAGCGACCCTCCGCCGGCCTTCCGGCGTCCTGCGGACACTCCGCCGCCACCCTGAGCGACCCGCACACGGGGCAGGCGTCCACCCCCTCGTACTCGGTTCCGCACCGTTCGCAGCGGAAGACCTCTTCCGCCGCGTCGGGGGAATCGGTGGGGAGAGGGAGCGTCACATCGTCGGCGATCTCGCCGTCGCGGTCCGGGATGGGGGCCATGGCCGGTACGGTTCGGGTCAA
>DATAAL010000737.1:0-6300 GCA_036260145.1 Longimicrobiaceae bacterium
CCGGCACGCTAAGGGGCCCGGCGCGGCCGCGCCGGTCCCCTTCGCATCTTCCCTGCGCTACCGCTGCGCACGGACGTCCGCAATCTCCGCGCCGATCTCCTCCGCACCCGGGGTGCCCATGGAGGGCAGCCGTGGGCAGGGTCAGGAGGCCGTCCGCAGCGCCGTGCCGCGGCGGGGAGCTATGTGCGGTCCGTCAGTTCTGCGGCAGGTCGACCGCCTCGCCGATCATCACCGGCCGCAGGCTGACCACCCTGGGCTGGTGCTCCGTACGGCGCGTGCCGTCCTCGTCCTCGATCATCACCGGCCTGAGAACGACGATCTCCCGTGCTGCCGGCGCGGCGGAGGTACTGGCGGCCACCCGGGTGGAGGGGGTAATCGCCTGCGGCTCGCTGCAGCCGCTCGCCGAGAGCAGGCCCAGGGCGGTCCCGATCGCGGGGAGGCACCGCAGGAGCAGGCGAGAATTTCGCTTGGACATGAGTGATCCGTCGCTGGAGAAATATGTGGATTGGAATGGTTACCGCATGGTAATCGTGCAGCACCTCTGGCCGGGTCCGCAGTCGCCGCCGCACCAGTATCCCCCATCCATGTCTCGCCAGAGGCCGTTGTCGCCGCTCATGGTCGTCCCGTCCGATCCCTCCGGGAAGCCGGCGCCGCCGGCGATCAGGGCGACGAGAATCACGGCCGGGGTGATCAGCCATCGCTTGGCGTGCGTCTTCATGATACGCTCCGTTCGGTTGGGGAAGGGGGGAGATGATGTCCTGCGTCGGAGGCTTCCTGCGGGTACAGCAACGGCAAGATGGAACGCTCGAGCGTCTGCACTTCCGGATAGTCGTGGCCCCTCCCGGCAGGGAAGGCCTGGACCAGTGAATCGCCGAGCAGCACGTACAGCCCCGGAGGCGGCGTATCGCCATACCTGCTCTCCAGCCGGTGGGCCGGGACCGTCAGGAGCTCGATGGGGAGGCGCTCGGAGCGAAGGAACGAGCGTGCGAACCCCTCGTCCATGTCGACCGCCAGCGCGGTGATCCGGACCTCCGAGCCGAGCGTCGCCTTCAGGTGACGCAGCGCATACGCGGCGGTGCGGCAGGTGATGAGATCCTCCTTCCGGAATACCCACCGCACCATGGGAATCTCGGGGGAGGAAGGGGACCCCCTGGATCCGATCCCGGTGCGGACGGAGGAGCTCCCCTCGGGTGTCGCGGCGGAGACGGCCGCGATCCCGGCCGGAATGCAGGAGAGGGGGAGGACCAGCAGGAGGAGGCGGGACGGTCTCATGACCTGACCCGGGCGAGGGCCCACACGTTCGGGGTCTCGGAGGTGGGGCTGACGAAAACGAGGGTTTCATCCGTGCTCGATACCGCGAGCAGGCGGGGATTGTCCCGGACCTCGAAGATCGGTCTCCCGCCGGTGTCCATCCGCAGCAGCCGCCACTGCGCCTCGGAGCCCGACATGTCGAAGAACTGCACGAATATCCCGCTACCGTTCCAGTAGATCTGCGATATGGCGGAGAAGCTCTCGATCCACCGCTGGAAGTCGTCCGTCGAGCTCTGCGGCGGCATGGGCTCGCGGAGGGGGCGGAAGGACCGGAAGGGGATCCTGAGCTTCTTCCGCTCCCTCCCCTGAAGATCGAACAGATGGACCGTGTCCGAGAGCGCGAACACCACGGCGAGCGTATCTCCCCGGGCCGCGACATCCGCGAATCCCGTGAAGGTATACGCCGTCTGCAGCCCGCGTTCCGGTGCCGCGGGGCTGAAGAAGCTCCGCACCAGGGTCCCGCTCCGGATGTTCCACAGATGGACGAGGGGGGAGTGCGCTTCTCCCTGGAAGCGGCCCGTCAGCGCAATCAGGCTGTCGTCCACGACCGCGATGTCGTAGATCGGAAGCAGCGGGGTGTCCTGGGTTCCCCGGACCCCGGTCCCGAGCGAGTCGAAGCGGGTGAGCCGGCCGCCCATGTCGACGGCCAGGATCTCTCCGGACGCGAGCCGAACCGCGGCGTTGACGCGCTCGAACTCCCCGGGCCCCTTTCCCCGCCGTCCGAAGTGGCCCGTGAGCGCTCCGGTCGGGGAGTACAGGCGCACCTGGGCCTCCCGGGGGTCCGCGACGACGAATCCGCCGACCGGATCCAGGGTGACCCGTGGACTCACGTTGACCACCTCGACGTTCTCCTGGAGCTGGATCTCGGAGCGGAGCTCGACGACGTCCTGCACGCGGATCGCAGGCGCGGAGCCGGTCCGGGATTGCGCCTGCGGCGAGCAGGCCGCCGTCCAGAATACGACGAGACAAGCGCAGGCAGGGGCCAGGGCGCCCGAAGGCCGCGGGAGGATCATGGCGAGCAAGCCAAGGGAGGACAGGGCGATGGGTGGTTGGGGCGAGGCCTATGGGATCGTGGGCGAGCCCGTCGCCGCCCGCGTCGCGGAAGATGGATCTGCACCTCGTCCGCCCATGGGGCAGGCGGAACCTTCCGAAGAGGACCGCTCATGCGCCGGGAACGAGCCGGGATCCACCCCCGCGCAGGTCAACCCGGCACCACAAGTATCGTACCTCTGGGGATAATGCTTTAGCGCATGCGCAAAGGATTGCGGACCATGCACTTACCCGCGCGCCCGGACCGGGCGGTCCCTGCACTTCGCGAGACGAATGGGACAAGATGTTGTTCATGTGGGGCGCCTATGCCACAACCGGCAGTGGTCTGCTTGCCCCGGAGCCCGCTTCCGGCCTGGCGGATTCAGGCAACAACTGGCCGCAAGCTAACATGAAGTACCTTTCACGTCAACAAGAATTTTCTCCGTATGTCCCCCCTCCGGTGCGCGCCTGCCGCGGCTCCCGTGCGTCCGGGGCCGGGCTCACTTCTTCTCGGGCCCCGGAAGGCGCTCCACGATCGCCCTGACGAGCGCATTGAGGGGAGGGGCCTCGACTGCTCGCGCGGCCTCGATCGCGGCGGCCGTGTCGCCGGGCGAGCGGCCCTCCGGGCTCTCGTCGTGGGCCAGGGCGGTGAGGAGGAGGGTCTTCAGCGCCCGGGCGGCCTCGTCGTCGCTCTCCCCGATCAGGCGGAGCGCGACCAGGTAGTTGCTGCGCTTCAGGTAGCTGCGGTAGTAGTACTTGTAATCCTCGGAGAGAGCCCGGTACTGCCGGAGGAGGAACCATGCGATCCCCTCGATGAAGAGGAGGATCCCCAGGGGCCGGAACAGCTTCCCCAGATAGAGGACGGTCGTGTCCTCCGGCATGGGGAGGGGTGCATACATGGAGAACAGGATGGGGCCGAACACCGCAACGGCGAGACCCGCGACGAGGAGGTACTTGGAATATCGATCGAGGTCGTTGGCGCGCCGCAGGGCGTTGCGAACGTCCCCCAGGAGGATCTGCTGCTCCAGGCTCGGCGCGGAGGGAGCCGGCTGCGGGTTCACGGGCACCGGGGGGGGTTCTGCGAGAGGTGCTTCCGGAAAGGGGAGGAGCCGGCTGGTCGACTCGCGTGCATAGAGGGGCCAGAGGACGAAGGCGAGTGTGGCGAGCCCGAGCGTGAAGATGATCAGCGAGTCCCACCGCACCAGCGTCTCGTACTCCATTCTCCGGGTACGCACGTCCCCGGCCGGCTGCTCCCCCGAGGGGACCGCCTGCCTCGTATTGATGGTGGCCCGGAGCAGAACGAACGGGTTGAGCTTGAGGGTCACGGGCGCGAAGTTCCGTTGCGTCCGCGCCTTCTGCCAGTAAGCCTCCAGGTCCGGCCCAAAGGTCTGCTCGGCGACCGTGGCCAGTCGCTCGCGGTCGTAGGTGACCGGCCGCAGGCCCCAGGCGAGCACTCCCAGCCAGAGCACCCCCCACAGGACCGCGTATACGAGCACGCCCGGCCTCCGGGGTGCCTCTCCGGCTGTCTCTTCGAGAGGACCGGGAGCCTTCAGCGCGGTGCTCATGGATCCGGCTGCCGGAGGGGACGGAGGCGCCGCCCGCCGACTCCGTCCCCAGTGCCGGAGCCCCCCTGCCCGGGGGATCCGGAGATGGACGGAGCGGGAGCACGGGGGTCTCGCCGGGTCTGCACGGGTCCCTACTGCGTCGGAGCCGGCCGCGACAACGCGGTGATCTGCGCCACGGTCAGCGCGGTCGTACTCTCCAGGTGGGCGGCCCCGTGGAGCCGGATCTGCATCGGGTCCCTCGAGCTCTCGGCGAGCCGGATCCGCTTCAGCGGCACGCCCCGCCGGAGCATCTCCAGCGCGATCAGCTTCGCCACGGGGAGCGGGACCGAGTCACCCAGGGTGAGGGCGCTGGTGGGGCGGTCCGTGGGATCCAGGCTCTTCTGGACCTGGAAGCCGGAGGTCCGCAGCCACTCCTCCACCCCGCTCGTCCCGAGGTCCTTCTGGACGACCAGGACGACGGTCCGCCCTCGCGTCGCCCGGTCCACCGCGCGGGCGAGGCGCTCGACCTCCGCGGCGGTCGGGGGGGGAACGGAGGGCACGACGGGCTCGATGATCATGCCGGGCGGGGCCCCGGGCACGGGCGCGGGGCGCTCCTGGTGCTGCAGGAGCTCGTGCAGGCTCCGGGAGTGGATCTCCCGCTTCAGGTCGAATGTCACGTAGCCCAGCGAGTCGTACCGGCGGGCGAGCTTCAGGCTGTCCTGGTGCGCCTGGGTGATGGGTCCAGGGTCGCCGGGCTTCCGGGAATAGGCGACCCACCACGCGAGACCCGCCAGCGCGATGGTCAGCACGAGGATCGTGAGGTCCTTCCCACTGAGCTTCGGCATTGCAGGATCCGGATGGGTGTCCACGCCGGCGGCCTCTCCGCGGCGGTGTCCCTCTGGGCCGCGCGTGTGGATCGGCTGCCGGGTGTGTCTGGACAGGAAGGTGCGAAGCGATCACCGCTCCCCGCACGGGAGAGGCGGCACTGCCGGGGGCGAGGAGGCGGGTTGCGGGCCCCCGGGCGCTCATAATAAGACCTTTGCTTGGGAGCGCAAGACTGCGGCCCGGGTGGATCCCTCGCCTGCACCGGCGGGAGGCGGCACCGGCAGGCCGAGTAATCTCTCCCCCTCCTGGAAGACCAGGCCCTTCCCGCGCAGCACGGCCAGCTCGGCGTCCACCTCCACATCGGGGAGCTCCGCCGCCAGCGAGGCGGGCTTCCCGGGGGTGGCGAGCGCCGCCAGCACCCGGGCGGCGCCCTCCCCCAGCCCGTATTCCACGGGGGCGCCGGTGCGCGAATCGAACACGAAGGCGGCTCCCCGGTGCCGGCGCAGCTCCAGCCGCGGCCGCCGCGCCGGGTCCGCCCACAGCGCGTTCCAGCGCTCCACTTCCCTGCGCAGCGGCGGCAGGGCCCGCGAGGCGGCGAAGGCGTACTCCGCCTCGTAGTCGTGGTCGGCGAAGTAGTACGCCAGCTCCGCGAGGGCGTCCGCCGGGAAGGGGTACGCCAGCGCGTACCAGTCCAGCGGCTTCAGGACCAGCCCGTACTCCCCGGCGTGCTCGTGGTAGGGGCTGAAGCGGTCGAAGCGCACGGGGAACACGCCCTGCGGGGGCGGCAGGTGGGTGAGGAGCGGGAGGTCGGCCAGGTACTTCCGGTAGACCGCCGCCTCCTCGCCCGGAAAGCCGATCAGCAGGTTCCAGTACGGCTTCACGCCGTAGCGGAGGCAGTGGGCCAGGAACCGCAGGTTCTGGAAGGCCGAGGTCCCCTTCCGCATGAGCTTCAGGGTGGAGGTGTTCAGCGCCTCGATCCCGGGCTGGACCCGCCGCACTCCCGCCCGGGCCAGCACCCGGAGGTCGTCCTCGTCGAGGTCCGCCTTCACCTCGTAGAAGAGGGATACGCCCTCGGGGGTGTCCAGGTACGGGAGCACCTCGCGCAGGTAGCCGCGGGGGAGGATGTTGTCCACGGCGGAGAGCTGCGACACGCGCCCCGCGTGCCGGAAGAGCGAGTCCAGGTGGCGGATCGCCAGCTCGGGACGGAGCTCGCGGAAGTGGATGGTGGAGCCGTTCAGCCCGCAGAAGGTGCAGTGCGCCCGCTCTCCCCACCAGCACCCGCGCGAGGTCTCGAAGAAGAGCCGGGGCTTCTCCAGCCCGGGGAAGCGGGTCTCGAACGCCTCCAGGAAGGGCTCGTAGTCCAGCTCCAGCAGCTCGTTGATGTCCGCTTCCTCGCCCAGGGCGCGCACGGCGGGCGGACCGTCCGGCTGCGGCGGTCCGGCGGGGGTGCACCCTGCCTCCCGCACCCGGTTCTGCCGCGAGAAGACGCCGTCGATCCGGTGGCACCCGGCCGTGTCGCCGCGCAGCAGGCGGCGCACCAGCTCGGGGAAGGAGCGCAGCGCGGGTCCGGAGAACACGAAGTCCACCCCGT
>DATAAL010000738.1:0-3033 GCA_036260145.1 Longimicrobiaceae bacterium
CCGCCCCTTCAGTTCTCTGGCTTTGGCCATGGCTCCTCGCCTTCAGCGTGTGCGTAGGCCGCTCAGTACGACTGGCGGGCGGAGACGGCGTTGGCTTCCGGGCGCGCCGCCAGGCGGAGCTGCTCCTCGCTCATGTGCCGGTCCGCGTCGGTCTCACGGAGGATCGGCGAGTCGGCGTAGTTCTCGGTCCCCACCGGGGAGTGCGGATCCGCGAACAGTTCCGAGTAGTGCCGGATGGCCGCGACCAGCGTCTCCTCGGTCTCCTTGGTGAGGTCCCTGTTGGTGCGGATGCTCTCCAGGATCTCCGGGTGCTGGGTGCGCAGGAAGATGTGGAAGTCCCGCTCCCAGGTGCGGACCTGCGCCACGTCGACGCCGTCCAGGTAGCCGTTGGTAAGCGCATAGATGATGGCGACCTGGTGCTCCACCGGCATCGGGGAGTACTGCCCCTGCTTCAGCACCTCCACCGAGCGGGCGCCCCGGGCGAGCTGGCGCTGGGTCACCGCGTCCAGCTCGGAGCCGAAGGCGGCGAACGCCTCCAGCTCGCGGTACTGGGCCAGCTCGCCCTTGAGCTTGCCGGCTACTTTCTTCATGGCCTTGATCTGCGCCGCCCCGCCCACGCGCGACACCGAGATGCCGACGTTCACCGCCGGGCGGACGCCGGAGTAGAAGAGGTTCGACTCCAGGAAGATCTGCCCGTCGGTGATGGAGATGACGTTGGTCGGGATGTACGCCGATACGTCGCCGGCCTGGGTCTCGATGATGGGGAGCGCAGTCAGCGACCCTCCGCCCATCTCCTCGGAGAGCTTGGCGGCGCGCTCCAGGAGGCGCGAGTGCAGGTAGAAGACGTCGCCGGGGTACGCCTCGCGGCCCGGGGGACGGCGGAGCACCAGCGACATCTGGCGGTATGCCACCGCCTGCTTGGAGAGGTCGTCGTACACGCAGAGCGTCGCCTTGCCGCGGCCGTTCTCGTCCTTGGTGTACATGAAGTACTCGGCGAGCGCCGTCCCGGCGTACGGGGCGATGTACTGCATCGGGGCCGGGTCGGAGGCGGAGGCGGCGACGATGATGGTGTACTCCATCGCCCCCGCGTCCTGGAGACGCTGCATCACCCCGGCGATCGTGGAGTTCTTCTGCCCGATCGCGACGTAGACGCAGACGACGCCCTGCCCCCTCTGGTTGATGATGGCATCGATGGCGATCGCCGTCTTCCCGGTGCCGCGGTCGCCGATGATCAGCTCCCGCTGGCCGCGGCCGATGGGGATCAGGGCGTCGATCGCCTTGATCCCGGTCTGCAGCGGCTCCTTCACCGGCTGCCGTAGCACGATCCCCGGCGCCACGATGTCCACCTGGCGGCGGCCCGCGGCGTGGATCGGGCCCTTCCCATCAACCGGCTCACCGAGCGGGTTGACGACGCGGCCCAGGAACTCAGGACCCACCGGGATGTCGAGCACGCGGCCGGTACGGCGGGCCTGGTCGCCCTCCTGGATCCCCGTCCAGTCGCCCAGGATCACCGCGCCGATGTTGTCCTCTTCCAGGTTCAGCGCCAGCGCGGTGTATACCGTCCCCGTCTCGCCGGAGGTGATCTCCAGCATCTCACTGGACATGGTGCCGCCCAGGCCGTAGATGCGGGCAATCCCGTCCTTGACCTCCAGAACCTCGCCGATCTCCTCGGCCTGGAGTTCGTCCTCGTACCGCTCGATCTCGCCGAGCAGCACGTTCTTGATCTCGCTCGCGCGAAGCTGGGTGTCGACCGCCATCGTTCTATCCCTTTCCAGTCCAGCGGGGACGCTGGCTTTGGCTGTTATGGACTGCTTCTCTGTCTACGACCTCTTACCACTAAACGGCGGCTGCATGCTCCGGAAGCTCGGTATCCAGCAGGCGCCGGCGCAGGTTCATCGCGCGGCTTCGGATGGAGCCGTCCAGGATCTGGTCTCCCACCCGTACCACCACGCCTCCCAGCAGCTCCGGATCCACCGTGAAGGTGGGTACCACCACCTTACCCAGGCGGGTCTCCAGGCCGCGCCGGATCTCGTCCGCCAGCGCCGCGTCCGGCTGGTGCGACACGGTCACGGACACGCGGATGCGGCCCATGGTCTCGTCCACGAGCGCGCGGTACGCAGCGGCGATCTCCCGGAAGAGGGTCTGGCGGCGCTTCTCCACCACCACCAGCACGAAGCGGAGGAAGAGATCCGGGACACGCCCGAAGAGGGCGCCGCGGAGCACCTGCTTCCTCTCCTCGCCGGAGATGCGGGGCGTCGCCAGGAACTGGCGGATCCGGGGTTCGCGCTCCAGCAGGTCGGCGAGGTCCTCTATTGCCCGCAGGAACTCCTCCGCGGTCTTCGCTCCGCCGTGGCGCTCGGCCAGGGCGAGGAGCGTCTCGGCGTAGTTGCGGGCGATGGCTTCGCTGCGCACGGCTCAGACTCCGGCCGGAACGGCGGGCTCGGCGAGCTGCCCGAGGTACTCGCGCACCAGGCGCCGGTTGTCCTCGGCGTCCAGGCTGCGGCGGACCAGCTTTTCGGCGGCGCGGATCGCCAGGTCCACGGCGTCGCGGCGCACCGTGTCCAGCGCGACGGCGCGCTCGGCTTCGATATCGCGGCGGGCGCGCGCCAGGAGCTCCTCCTGCTCGCGGCGGGCGTCGGCCAGGATCTGGATCCGGAGCTGCTCGGCCTCGTTGCGGCTCTCGTTGATGGCCTGCTGCACCCGGGCCCGGGTCTCCTCCAGGATGCGGCGGTTCTCCTCCAGGAGGGCCGCGGCCTCGGCACGGTCGCGCTCGGCGGCGGTCGCCAGCTCCTCCAGGTGCCGCTCGCGCGCCTCGACGGCGCTGAGGATCTTGGGGTAGGCGAACTTCGAGAGCACCGCGAAGGCGATCAGGAAGATGATCACCGTCCAGACCATCAGGCCGGTGTTCGCCGACAGCAGCCCACCCTCCGCGGCGTGCAGCGGAGAGGCGGCGCCGAGGAGCAGGGCCGTGAGAACGAAGAGCAAGCGACGCATGGTATCTGCCTGGTAAGAAGTCAGTGGGCCCCGCGGGGG
>DATAAL010000739.1:0-4303 GCA_036260145.1 Longimicrobiaceae bacterium
CGGCGCGCACCTTGCGCGCTCGCCCGGTCCGGCGTCGGTCCGTCGCCAGTCAGGAAAGCTGAAATCGCATGCGGATAACGTTTCTGGGCACGGCCGCGGCCCGTCCCACCGTCGGGCGGAACGTCTCCTCGCTGGTGGTCCAGCGGGAAGGGGACGTGCTGATGTTCGACTGCGGCGAGGGGACGCAGCGGCAGATGATGCGGTTCGGGACCGGGTTCGGGCTGCACCACATCTTCTTCTCGCACCTGCACGCCGACCACTTCCTGGGGGTGATCGGCCTGCTGCGTACCATGGGGCTCCAGGCCCGCGAAGAGCCCATCGACCTGTGGACCCCCCGGGGGACCGCGGCTACGCTCCAGCAGGCGGTGGAGCTGGGGGTGGAGCGGGTACCGTTCGAGGTGCGCATTCACGAGCTGGAGCCCGGAGAAGCCGTGCCGATGGGGGTGTACGACATCGTTCCCTTCCGCACCAGCCACGGTGGGAGGAGCCTGGGGTACGCCATCGTGGAGCACCCGCGGCTGGGCCGCTTCGACGCCGTCCGCGCCCGCGAGCTGGGAGTCCCCGAGGGGCCGCTCTGGGGGAAGCTGCACCATGGGGAAACGGTGGAGGTGGACGGGCGGACGGTCGGTCCCGACCAGGTGGTGGGACCGCCGCGCCCGGGCCGCCGCGTGGTGTACACGGGCGACACCCGCCCCTGCGCCGGCACCCGGGAAGCCGCGGCCGGCGCCGACCTGCTGATCCACGAGGCCACCTTCGCCGTGGACGAGGCGGACCGGGCGCAGGCGACCGGCCACTCCACCGCGCGAGACGCGGCCGAGGTCGCCGTGCAGGCCGGAGCCCTCCGCCTGGCGCTGACCCACTTCTCCCCCCGTTACGCCGACGACCCGCGGATCCTGGAGCGGGAGGCCCGCGCCGTCTTCCCCGAGGTCACCGCGGCGCACGACGGGCTGGTGATGGAAGTCCCCTACCGCGAGAGCTGACCGGTCCGCGGTCGTCGTGGAGCGCGTCCGGCTGGCAGCACCCGCTGCCGGATTGACGCACCCCTCCGCCCCGGGCTGGCCGTTTCGACACACGAGGCGCGGCACGTCCCCTGCACCTCATGCGCACCCGCCGGCGCCCCTTGACAGCACGTGGGGGGCGCTCCATCTTGCCCGCGTGTTAGCACTCGTCTCTGAGGAGTGCTAACAGCATTGTCCAACCCAACCAGATAGGGAGGATCACGATCTATGGCCACCGCGACAGACATCAAGGTGAAGCCGCTTGCAGACCGCGTCGTCGTCAAGCCGCTGGAGGAAGCGGAGCAGATGCGGGGCGGTCTGTATATCCCCGATACCGCCAAGGAGAAGCCCCAGCAGGGGGAGGTGATCGCCGTCGGGCCCGGCAAGATCAGCGACGAGGGGAAGCGGATCGAGCCTGAGGTCAGGGTCGGCGACAAGGTCCTGTACGGGAAGTACAGCGGCACCGAGGTGACCGTGGACGGGGAGCAGTACCTGATCCTTCGCGAGTCCGACGTGCTCGCCGTGGTCGGCTGAGCCGCAGACCTGACGCAGATCTGATAGAAAACCGCGAATCAACCCGAGAGGAGTTCCGATATGGCAGCCAAGGAGCTGACGTTCAGTGTCGAGGCGCGCGCAGCGCTCAAGAAGGGTGTGGACAAGCTGGCCGAGGCGGTCAGGGTCACCCTCGGCCCAAAGGGCCGCAACGTGGTGATCGACCGCAAGTTCGGCTCGCCGCTCATCACCAAGGACGGCGTGACGGTGGCCAAGGAGGTCGAGCTCGAGGACGCGATCGAGAACATGGGCGCGCAGATGGTCAAGGAGGTCGCCACCAAGACCTCCGACCTGGCGGGTGACGGCACCACCACCGCGACCGTGCTCGCCCAGGCCATCTTCCGCGAGGGGCTCAAGAACGTGACCGCGGGCGCCAACCCGATGTCGCTGAAGCGCGGGATCGACAAGGCGGTCGAGCGGGTGGTGGCCGAGCTGAAGAGCATCTCGGTGGAGACCGCCGGCAAGAAGGAGATCGCCCAGGTCGGCACCATCTCCGCCAACAGCGACGAGGAGATCGGCAACCTGATCGCCGACGCCATGGAGAAGGTCGGCAAGGACGGCGTCATCACCGTCGAGGAGGCCAAGGGCCTGGAGACCACCCTGGAGACGGTGGACGGGATGCAGTTCGACCGCGGCTACCTGTCGCCGTACTTCATCACCGACCCCGACCGCATGGAGGCGGTCCTCGAGGACGCGCTGATTCTCATCCACGACAAGAAGATCTCCTCCATGAAGGACCTCCTCCCGGTGCTGGAGAAGGTCGCCCAGATGGGCCGCCCGCTCCTGATCATCGCGGAGGACGTGGAGGGCGAGGCACTCGCCACGCTCGTGGTCAACAAGCTGCGCGGCACGCTGAAGGTGTGCGCGGTCAAGGCCCCGGGCTTCGGTGACCGCCGCAAGGCCATGCTGCAGGACATCTCCGTCCTGACCGGCGGGCAGGTGATCTCGGAGGAGGTCGGCTTCAAGCTGGAGAACGCCGTGCTCAGCGACCTGGGCCGCGCCAAGCGGATCGTGGTGGACAAGGACAACACCACCATCGTCGACGGCGCCGGTGACACCGACGCCATCCAGGGCCGGATCAAGGAGATCCGCGCAGCGATCGAGAAGAGCACCAGCGACTACGACCGCGAGAAGCTGCAGGAGCGGCTGGCGAAGCTGGCCGGCGGCGTGGCGGTGATCAACGTCGGCGCCGCGACCGAGACGGAGATGAAGGAGAAGAAGGCCCGCGTGGAGGACGCGCTGCACGCGACCCGCGCGGCGGTGGAGGAGGGGATCGTCCCCGGCGGCGGCGTGGCGCTGCTGCGTGCCCAGTCGGTCCTGAAGGACCTCAGCCTGGAGGACCCGGACGAGAACATCGGCGTCCGGATCATCGAGCGGGCGCTGGAGGAGCCGATCCGCCAGATCGCCAACAACGCGGGGGTCGAGGGCTCCATCGTGGTGGCGAAGGTCCGGGACAACGAGAGCCGGAACTTCGGCTACAACGCCCGCACGGACGAGTACGAGGACCTGGTCGCGTCCGGCGTGATCGACCCGACCAAGGTGACCCGCACCGCGCTGCAGAACGCGGCCTCCATCGCCGGTCTGCTGCTCACCACCGAGTCGGTGGTGGTGGAGAAGCCGGAGAAGGAGAAGGCCGGCGGCGGCGGTGGCGGGATGCCCGGCGGCATGGGCGACATGTACTGAGCCGACAGGCTCCGTACGGGGCGGGGGAGCAATCCTCCGCCCTTGCCCGATCGGCCCCGCTCCCTCCTGCGAGGGGGCGGGGCCGGTTTACTGCTGCGGGTCAGGTCCAGAGAACAGGGATGCCGTACGGAGCGAACATCTGGTCGTGGGTGACGAGGGTGAGCCCCTCCGTGAGCGCCTGCGCAACGAGCATCCGGTCGAAGGGGTCCCCGTGGTGGGGCAGGAGGGCGGCGACCGCCGCCGCGTGGTGGAACTCGACGGGGAGCTTCTCGAACCCACTCTGCTCCACCGCCATCTCAACAGGGCCGGGAATGCGCAGCTTGCCGGTTCCCACCTTGATCGCGATCTCCCAGGCGGAGGCGGCGCTCACATAGGCCGTGTCAGCCGAGGAGATCGTCCTGCGCGTCTCACTCTTCAGGCGTGGGCTGTTCTCGCGCCACCAGAGGAACACGTGGGTATCCAGGAGAAGCTTCACGGCGCTTCCTCGTCCTCCCCCATGAAGCCGCGCAGGATCTCCGGAGGAAGCGGATCGTCGAAGTCGTCCGCGAACCAGATCTGTCCCTCCCAGCCTCCGGGCTTCCTCGCCGGACGCTCCTCCTCCAGCGGTACCAGGCGCGCCCTGGGCTTCCCTGCCTTGGCGATGATGATCTCTTCCCCGGAGGCGGCACGTTCCACCAGTTCGGAGAGGTGCGTCTTCGCGTCGTAGAGGTTGATCGTCTCAGCCATTGCCATCTCCATTTGGAAGGGGTGCAGTAATCTAATGGAGCCTACTGGTTGGTCAACTTGGTCAATTGCTCCCCGAAGTTGACGCGGCGCGGCGGGATGGCTATCCTATACCCGGAAACCCTTTACCAGAACGGCGAAATGCACGGCTCCGCGCTCCACACTCTGACCACCTCGACTACCAAGGGGCTCTCCCTGGGAGGCCGCGTCTAGGTGCGTCGCGCCGGATACGGTGCACGATGGACCGATCCGCCAGGTCGTAGACGACGATGCCCCAGGCGCCATCCTCGTCGAGCTCCGACCAGACGGCCAGGTCACCCGAGACGTCCGGATGGCGCGCGTTGGTC
>DATAAL010000740.1:0-2263 GCA_036260145.1 Longimicrobiaceae bacterium
ATGTTCTCCTTCCAGAACATGGATGCGGGGGAGCTGGAGCTGGGGGGAGGGGAGCTGGAGCCGCTGCGCTGGAGAGGGGAGGTGGCCAAGTTCGACCTGAGCCTGACGGTGCGGGAGGAGGGGGAGCGCTTCGGCGGCTTCGTCACCTACCGGACGGAGCTGTTCGAGGGGGAGACGGTGGGGCGGATGCTGGAGCACTTCGCCCGGCTCGCCGCCGGGCTGGCGGTGAGCCCGGAGCGACCCGCCGCGCTCCTCCCGCTGCTGGACGCGGCGGAGCGGACCCGGGTGCTGGAGGGGTGGAACTCCACGGCCCGCCCGTACCCACGTGACCGGTGCATCCACCACCTCTTCGAGGAGCAGGTGGAGCGCACGCCGGACGCGGTCGCGCTGGTGTTCGAGGGGGAGGGGCTCACCTACGCGGAGCTGGACGCCCACGCCGGCCGGATCGCCCGGCTGCTGCGCGGACGCGGGGTGGGGCCGGAGACCCGGGTGGGGGTGTGCCTGGAGCGCTCTCCGGAGGGAGTGGCCGCGCTGCTGGGGGTTCTCAAGGCGGGCGGCGTCTACGTCCCCCTCGACCCCACCCACCCCGCCGGGCGGCCGGCGTACGTGCTGGAGGACGCCGCCGTCACCGTTCTCCTCACCCAGGAGCGGTTGCGGGAGCGGCTCCCCGAGGACGCGGCCGGAGTGGTCTGCCTGGACGACCCCCACCCGCTGGACTCCGGGGACGGCCCGGTCCCGGAGGGGTGCGCCACCCCGGAGCACCTCGCCTACGTGATCTACACCTCGGGCTCCACCGGCCGCCCCAAGGGGGTGCTGACCTCCCACGGGGGGGTGGTCAACTACCTCACCTTCCTGCGGGACGAGTACGGCGTGGGCCCGGGGGACACGGTGCTGCAGCTCGCGGCGACCTCCTTCGACGCCTCCCTCCGCGACACCCTGGGCCCGCTGACGGTGGGCGCGCGGCTGGTGCTGGCGCGCGCCGAGGAGCTGGCCGAGCCGGGCCGGCTGCTGGGACACCTCCGGGAGCACGGGGTCACCGCCGTCATGGCGCTGGTCCCCTCGCTGCTGCGCCCCCTGCTCGCCGCGGCCGAGGAGGAGGGCGGCGCGGCCGGCACCCTGCGCCTCCTCCTGATGAGCGGGGAGCCGCTCCCGGTGGCCGACGTGCGCCGGGCGCACCGGGTCTTCGGCCCCGGGGTGCGGGTGGTGAACCAGTGGGGGGCCACCGAGTGCACCCTGAGTTCCACCCTGCACACCGTCACCGGCGACGAGGACGCCGCGATCGCCCCGGTGGGGGCGCCGATCCACAACACCCGGGTCTACGTGCTGGACGCGGAGGGGGAGCCGGTCCCCGCCGGCGTTCCCGGGGAGGCGTACATCGCCACCCCGGGGCTGGCGCGCGGCTACGGGGGGCAGCCGGAGCTGACCGCCGAGCGCTTCGTCCCCGACCCGTTCTCCGGCCGGCCGGGAGCGCGGATGTACCGGGTGGGCGACCGGGTGCGCTGGCGCCGCCGGGGGGGGCTGGAGTTCCTGGGGCGGACCGACGGGCAGGTCAAGGTGCAGGGGGTGCGGGTGGAGCCGGGCGAGGTGGAGGCGGTGCTGCGGGAGCACCCGGGGGTGCGCGCGGCCGCGGTGGTGGCGCGGGAAGCCGCCCCGGGCGAGGCACGTCTCGTCGGGTACGTGGTGCCGGAGGAGGGCGCGGAGCTGCCGCCCGCCGCGCTGCGCGCCTTTCTGGCGGAGCGGCTCCCCCCGTACCTGGTGCCGACCGCGTGGGTGTGGCTCGGCACCCTCCCCCTCCTGCCGAACGGGAAGCTGGACCGGAGGGCGCTCCCGGAGCCAGAGGGGGCCCCGCCCGGGGTGGAGTACACCGCCCCCCGTACCCCCACCGAGGAGATCCTGGCCGGGATCTGGGCGGAGGTGCTGAAGCGCGGGCGGGTGGGCGCCCACGACGACTTCTTCGCGCTCGGAGGGCACTCCCTGCTGGCGGCGCGGATGATCGCGCGGGTGCGGCAGGCGTTCGGGACCGAGCTGCCGCTGCGCACTGTCTTCGAGGCGCCCACCGTGGCGGGGGTCGCGGGGCGGATCGACGGCGCGCTCCGCGAGGGGGTGGGGTCCGACGCGCCCCCGCTGGTGCCGGTGCCCCGGGAGGGGCCGCTCCCGCTCTCCTTCGCGCAGCAGCGGCTCTGGTTCCTGGACCGGCCCTCCCTCCCCCTCCGCCAGGACGGTCCGCAGCGTCTCGTGCCTGGCGGAGGTGGTGCGCAGGCAC
>DATAAL010000741.1:0-17704 GCA_036260145.1 Longimicrobiaceae bacterium
GCGCTCGACGGCGAGCGCGAGTTGTTCGTCGCCGCGCAGCGCGAGGACGAAGCGGGGCGTCATTGGTTGACGCGCTTCGCCGAAGAGTGCGAGCGGGTCGAGCACGGTGCGCATGCGGCCGCGGACGCAGACGACGCCGAGGACGGCCGCCGGCGGGGGACCGCCGGCCCGCCTGGTCAGCGCGGCCAGGACCAGGGCAAGGACGGCCCCACCGGCGAGCACGGGTACACTCCACCGGCCGGGAACGAGCAGGGCGGCGAGGTACAGTGCGGCCGCGGCGAGCGCCGGTAGCCACCACCTGCGGAGGGGGGACGGCAGGCCGATCTCAGTCCAGGGGAAGGAGGTTGATACGCGAGGCGGCGCAGGCGGCGCCGAAGCCGTTGTCGATGTTGACCACCGTCACGCCGGAGGCGCAGCTGTTCAGCATCCCCAGGAGCGCGGCGAGGCCGCCGAAGGCCGCGCCGTAGCCGACGCTGGTGGGGACCGCGATCACGGGGACGGAGACCAGACCGCCGACCACGGAGGGGAGCGCCCCCTCCATCCCCGCCACGACGATGACGACGGAGGCACGCAGCAGCACGTCCCGCGCCGCCAGGAGGCGGTGCAGCCCCGCCACCCCCACGTCGGTGAGCCGCTCCACGGGATTCCCGAGGGCTCCGGCGGTGACCGCCGCCTCCTCGGCGACGGGGAGGTCACTGGTCCCCGCCGTCACCACCAGCACCGGGCCGCGCACGCGGCGCTCGCGGGGCTGGTCGGGCGCGAGGAAGGCGGTTCGCCCCAACTCGTTGATCTCGATCCGGGGGAACTCGGCGGCGAGGAGCTCGGCTGCCTCCGGCGCCACCCGCGTGGCGAGGACACCGTCTCCCCGCGCCGAGATCCGGCGCGCGATCTCCACCACCTGCTCCGGCGTCTTCCCCGCTCCGAAGATCACCTCCGGGAAGCCCTGCCGGAGAGCGCGGTGGTGGTCAACGGTAGCGAAGGATGCGTCCTCCAGGGGGGCCCAGGCCAGGACCCGCTCGGCCTCCGACAGGGAGACCCGGCCCTCCGCGACGCCGCCGAGGAGGGCGCGCAGCCGTTCCGGCGTCAAACCGCGGCTCCTTCGTGCTCCTCCAGGTACCGCTCCAGGAGCGCTTCCGCCTGTGCCAGGTGCTTCACCGCGAACAACTCCTGCCGCAGCGCTTTGCCGTTCGGGAGCCCCTTGGTGTACCACCCCAGGTGCTTGCGGAACTCGATCATCGCCTTCTCCTCGTCCCGCTCCCAGGAGATCGCCAGCCGAGCGTGCTCCAGGACGATCCGGAAGCGGTCCACGGGCTCCGGGTCGGGCGGAACGGGGCGCCCCTCCAGCGCAGCGCGCGCCTGCCGGAAGATCCACGGCGCCCCGTGCGACCCCCGGGCGATCATGATTCCGTCGCACCCGGTGTGGTCGCGCATCCGCCGAGCGTCCTCCCCGATCCACACGTCGCCGTTCCCGATCACCGGGATCTCCAGCGCCGCCTTGACCTCGGCGATCTCGTCCCAGTCGGCGACGCCGCTGTACATCTGCGTGCGGGTGCGGGCGTGCAGGGTGAGCGCCACCGCCCCCGCGTCCTGGCAGCGCAGGGCGATCTCCACCGGGTTGCGCAGCTCCTCGCTCCACCCGCTCCGGATCTTGACCGTGGTGGGGATGGAGATGGCGCCCCTGACCGCGCGGATGATGTCCCGCACCAGGTCCAGGTCGCGGAGGCACCCGGAGCCCCCGTTCCGGCTCACCACCTTCTTCACCGGGCACCCGAAGTTGATGTCCAGGAAGTCCGGTGCGTACACCTCCTCCACCAGGGCAGCCGCGTCGGCCATAGCCTGCGGATCGCCTCCGAAGATCTGGATCCCGATCGGCCGCTCGTCGTCGTGGAAGCGGAGATAGTCGTGCGTCTTCCGGTCATTGCGCCGGATCCCCTCCGCCGATACGAACTCGGATACCACGACGTCGGCTCCGAACCCCCGGCACAGCCGGCGGAACGGGGACTCGCTGACCCCCGCCTGCGGGGCCAGGTACAGCGGCACGCGGCCGCTCCTCAGGAACTCCACGATGTTGGCAAACATGCTTGAAATATAGCTTTTTTTCCCGGCCGGTTCAACCGTGGACCCCGTCCGGAACGCGGAAGTTGTTGGCTTTGACAGGGTAGCGCCTGGCACTTACATTGCTCGGCTTACACGGGCCGTGCGCGTCCGGGAAACAGATGATAGGAAGCCAAAACATGGAACTTCGGGAGTTCTTCACGGAGGACTCGATCAACCTTGATCTCCAGGGGGAGACCAAGGACGAGATATTGAAGGAGCTGATCGCACTCCTGGGCGTGGACGAGAAGTCCCAGGGGATCCTCTACAAGATGCTGAAGCGGCGCGAGAACCTAGGGTCCACGGGGATCGGCAAGGGGATCGCCATCCCCCACTGCCGCTCCCTGGTGGTGAACCGCCTCCGCGTCGCCTTCGGGCGGAAGCGGAGCGGGGTGGACTTCAAGGCCATCGACGAGCAGCCGGTCTACAACTTCTTCCTGATCGTCGCTCCGCCGCTGGAGGTGTCCAACCAGTACCTTCCCGTGCTCGGGAAGATCGCGCAGTTCTCCAAGGACCCGGATGTCGCGGGGCGGCTGGAACGGCTCCGGTCTCCCCAGGAGTTCCTCGCGCTCCTGGTGGAAAAAGGCGTCTGAGGAGAGAGACCATGAACGCACAGCTTGAGATCCTGCTCGAGATCCAGGACCTGAAGTCGCAGCGGCGGGAGCTGTCGGACACGCCGGAGCGGCAGGTCGAGGAGGAGGTGTTCCACATCAGCATCGAGGACGCGCTCCGGCAGCTCGACGAGAAGATCTCCGAGATGGAGGAGAGCCTGGACCCACCGGTGCGCAGCCGCTACCGCCGTATCGCGGAACGGCACCCGCGGGTGGTGGTCCCGGTGATCGGTGGCACCTGCTACGGGTGCTTCGTCTCCATCCCCACGGCCCTGGCCTCCGACGCGGACCGGAACCAGGAGATCCGCAACTGCCAGAACTGCGGGCGCTTCCTGTACCTGATCGACTGATACGGACGCCTTCACCCGGCTCGCGCGAGGCTCGCCGCCGCAATGCACGGTCGTATAGAAACGAAAGAGACCGGCCCGAGCATCCTCACTCGGACCGGCTCCTGTCCCTTCCAAACCAGGGAATCGGAAGTCTGGATCTCCTCTGCGGGTTGTAGACGATGATCTTCCGCATCTGCGGCGTCCGGTTGCTCACCACCATCTGGCAGTAGTACACCCCCGACGGCACGCGCCGTCCCGCGGTGTCCCTGCCGTCCCAGTACGCCACCTTCCGTCCCGACTCCGTGTAGGGGAGGTTCTGCACCGGGAGGTTCTTTCCCCGGGGGTGATCGGGAGCCCGGGGTACCGCCACCAGCTGGTTCAGCACGTTGTAGATCTGGATGCTGACCAGACGTGTCTCACCACTCTCGAAAAGGCTGTCCTCCAGGTAGAAAGGGATCCAGGTATCCCGGGAGACCGGGTTAGGTGTGTTCTGCTCCAGGCGGAAGCCCTGCGCCTGCTGGATCGGCGGCAGCTCCACCGGTGTCTGCGCGGGCAGGGACGGAGGGGAAAGAAAGCCGTGGACCACCAGCAGGATGAGCAGAACAGCAGGGGCGCATCGCATCGGCACCTCGCTGTTCAGTGTGTTCTCAGTGCACGCTCTCCTCCCGGTAAGGGGGACTGCGGGGATCCATCCGTTCCGAACATAGAGAGACTCGGTCATCCGGGTCAACACGAGCCTCAGCGTCGCTCGGGTGCTAGCCGACCTGCTGGAGGAACAGCTCCAGCGAGCGGAGCGGGCGCTCGTGCGCGAGCTGCGCGGGCAGGTACGTGCGCAGGAGCGCCCGGTGCACCGCGGGGTCGGCGAAGGGTTCGTCCGGAACCCTCCCGCCGAGCATCCGGCGCAGCTCCCGCCGCGAGACGGGCTCCAGGATGCGCCCGCTCCGCCGGCACTCCCGGCACGCCGCACCTCCCCCCTCCGCATCGAAGCGGACCGGCTCGTCCGGGTCCAGCTCCCGCCCGCAGCCGACGCACATCTCCGCCTGCGGGGCGAATCCCACCAGAGAGACCACCCGCCAGGCCGCAGCCAGCGCCGTCCGCTCCCGGGCGTCCTCGTTTGCGGCCAGGATCTGGTCCAGCGCCTCCGTCACCGCCGCGTACAGCGCCTCGTGCGGCTCCTCCGTAGCGCAGCGGAGCACCAGCTCCGCGACCAGAGAGGCGCCGGCGAACCCGGTGAGGTCCCGGCCCAGTCCCTGCCGGCTGCGCAGGAGATCGAAGCCGCTGAGCGTGTGCAGGTCCCTCCCCTCCTTCAGGTAGAAGAAGACGGTCCCCTCGGTGAAGGGCTCCAGCAGGCCGCCGAACCGGCTCCTGGGTCGCCGCGCGCCCTTGGCGATCACCGAGCGGAGCCCCAGCTCCCGGGTGAAGAGACGGAGGATCTTGCTCGTCTCGCTGTACGGGAAGGCCTGGAGGACCAGCGCCAGGGTCGAGACCAGCGGCACGCTGCTCGGACCGTCAGGGTGCCGGGGAGCGCGGCGAGCGCCGCGCGGCCAGCCCCGCGCCGGCGGTCAGCACCAGCCCCGTCACCAGGAGCGCGGCCACCCGCGGGTCCACCGGAGGTAAGGCCGCCCGCTTCCACTGTACCACCACGGCCTCCCGGCTCCCCAGCCCGCCGCCGTCGTAGCGGAGGAACCTCTCGCCGTCCGCCTCCACGGGTCCGGGTCCCTGCAGCGCCGCGACCGTCGCCTGCGCCGAGGGCTGGCGGATGAACAGGCTCATCGAGTCGGTGCCGGCGGCGAGCGGGAACACGGTGCGGACGGCGCCGCGCCCCAGCCGGTAGCGGACGAACAGCTCATGGTCCCCGGGGGTGAGCGACGCGGTCACGAGGACCCGGTTCCCCCGGCGCTGCACCATCGAGGGGGCGATCTCGCCCTCTCCCACCTCGAACGCCGCCACCCCCTCCGGGAGACGGAACTCCCAGGTGGAGACGCCCGAGCCCACCACCAGGGTGCGGTCGCCCGGGTTCCGGAGGCGGACCAGCTCGTTCACCTCCGCGCTCCCGTCCTCCTCGGGGAGGAGCACCACGTCGCGCCGGGCCACCTGGACGGCCGCACGCGCGGACTCCGCCGACGCGGTGTCGAACACCGCCACGGTGTATCCGGTGACGGGGTCGTCCCGGTGCAGCGGCGGGCCGAAGTAGCGCACCCCCCGGAACTCCGCGGTGGCGAAGAAGACGTTGAACCCGGCGGTGTCGCTGCGCGGGAGTGTGAAGGCGAACGAGCCGTCGGGGGCGGCGGCCACGGTCGCGACGGCGCCCGCCGAGTCACGCGTGACCCGGTGGAGGGTCACCGGCACCCCGCCGACCCCGGTATCCCCCTGCATCACCCGGCCGTGGAGCGCCTGGGCGGTCGCGGGAGTGGCGGCCATCCCGACTGCCAGTGCGAGGAGAGCGGTGCGGACGGAGCCGCGGAGAGTACGCGGGTTCAAGGATTGAAGCGCCCCAGGTCCTCGGGATTGAGCTTCTTCAGGTACTCCTGGAGCTGCTCCGGGGTCATCTTGCCCCCCTCCTCCGGGCTCTCCGGCGAGGGGAGCTCCCCAGTCTCCTCGGCCGGCTCGGCGTCGGCGAAGTGCACGGTGGTCCCGGAAAGAAGCTCGTCGCTGGTGAACAGCTCCGCCTGGAGCCGCAGCGCGATGGCGATCGAGTCGGAGGGGCGAGCGTCGACCGTGAACACCTCCTCGCCCCGGCGGATCACCATCTCGGCGTAGTAGGTGTTGTCCTGCACCCGGGTGATCAGCACCCGGGTCAGCGTCGCGCCGAGCCCGCGGATCAGCGACGGGAAGAGGTCGTGGGTGAGCGGGCGCGCGAACTTCATCCCCGCCAGCTCCATGGCGATCGCACTGGCCTCCGCGGGACCGATCCAGATGGGGAGGATACGTGTCCCTCCCACCTCCTGGAGGATCACCACCGGCGTCTTGGAAGTCTGGTCCAAGCCCAGACTCTGTACTCGTACCTGGATCATGGTTCCCCGCCTTCAAGGACGAAGGTGGACGGCGCCGGGGACCACTTCCCCTGCACCTCCACCTCCGCATGCGCTCGCCGCGGTGCGGACCCTCCCGGGGTTCCGGACCGCCGGATTCGTGCCTACGCCCCGGCTGCCGTACGCAGCTCGTCCACCCTGTCGGTGCGCTCCCAGGGGAAGAGGTGCACCTCCACCCCGTTGGAGCGCGTCTCGGGGTTGCGGCCGAAGTGGCCGTACGCGGCGGTCGGCTGGTAGATGGGCGAGCGGAGATCCAGTGCGCTGATGATGGAGTCGGGCCGGAAGTCAAATACCTCCCGAAGGGCCGCGGAGATCCGTTCGTCGTCGATCTTCCCCGTTCGGAAGGTGTCCACGCGCACCGAGACCGGCTCGGCGACGCCGATAGCGTACGCGAGCTGGATCTCGCACCGGCCCGCGAGCCCCGCGGCCACCACGTTCTTCGCCGCCCACCGCGCGGCGTACGCCGCGGAGCGGTCCACCTTGGTGGGATCCTTGCCACTGAATGCTCCGCCGCCGTGGCGCCCCATCCCGCCGTAGGTGTCCACGATGATCTTGCGTCCGGTGAGCCCGGCGTCCCCGTGCGGACCGCCGATCACGAAGCGTCCGGTAGGATTGATGTGGAAGATACAGCGGTCGCGGTCGAAGAGCCCCTCGGGCATCTCCGGGACGATCACCCGCTCGATGACCTCCTCGCGGATCTGCTCCGGACCCACCTCGGGAGCGTGCTGGGTGCTGATCACCACGGTGTCGATCCGCACCGGCCGGTCGCCCTCGTACTCCACCGTCACCTGCGACTTCCCGTCGGGACGGAGCCACGCGATCTTCCCGCTCTTCCGCATGGTGGCGAGCCGCTGCGTCAGACGATGCGCCAGGAGGATCGGGGTGGGCATCAGCGCCTCGTTCTCGTCCGAAGCGTACCCGAACATCATCCCCTGGTCGCCGGCGCCCCCCGTGTTCACCCCCATCGCGATGTCGGGCGACTGCTGGTCGATGGTGGTCACCACCGCGCAGGTGTCCGCGTCGATCCCGTACGAAGCGTCCGTGTAGCCGATCCCCTTGAGCGTTCCCCGCACGATGGCCGGGATGTCCGCGTAGGTGCTGGTGGTGATCTCGCCCGCGATCACCGCGAGCCCCGTGGTGACGAGCGTCTCGCAGGCCACGCGGCCGGTGGGGTCCTTCTCCAGGATGGCGTCCAGTACGGCGTCGGAGATCTGGTCGGCGATCTTGTCGGGGTGCCCCTCGGTGACCGATTCGGAGGTGAAGAGCTGGCGCTGCGCCACTGCGGCTCCTTCGGCGAAATTGTTGGGATTCTTACGGAACGGCGGGCCAAAGATACCACCTCAGGCAGTGGCCGACAAGTTCCAGGAGCCCATGAAGCGGGTCAGGTCGATCCATCCCCGGGCGTGCCGGGTGAGGGCCTCGACGGCCTCATTGGGTGTGGCGGCGCGGAGTGCTTCCTGCACGGCCGCGTGCGCATCGGCCTGGGAAACGGAGCGGATCACCTTCTTGATCTCGGCCAGGGCGGAGGGACCGACGCTGAGCGAGTGGACGCCCATCCCGATCAGCATGTAGGCGCCCAGCGGGTGGGAGGACACCTCGCCGCACACCCCCACCTCGATGCCCGCCTCCCTCCCGGCCTGCGCGACGAGGTGGATCAGCCGGAGCACCGCCGGGTGGAAGGGGTTGTACAGCTTGGAGAGGCGCGAGTTGCCGCGGTCCACCGCCAGGGTATACTGCACCAGGTCGTTGGTGCCGATGGAGAAGAAGTCCACGTGGCGCGCCAGCTCCGGGGAGGACATCGCGGCGGCCGGGGTCTCGATCATGGCACCCAGGCAGTACCGTTCGGGGACCGCTTGCCCCTCGGCGCGCAGCTCCTCCACGCACTCGTCCAGGAGGCGGCGGGTGGCTTCCACCTCCGCGATCTCGTTGACCAGGGGGAGCATGATGCGGACGTCCGCATGCGCGGCGGTGCGCAGCAGGGCGCGGAGCTGCGCCCGGAACATCACCGGCTCGTCGAGGCAGACACGGATCGCCCGCCACCCCAGGAACGGGTTCTCCTCCGGGGCCATGTGCAGGAAGGCCGGGAACTTGTCCCCACCCAGGTCGTAGGTCCGGATGATCACCGGCGCCCGAGGGAAGGCGTCCGCCACGTCCATGTAGGCCCGGAACTGCTCCGCCTCCCCGGGCGCTGCGCTGCGGCCCACCACCAGGAACTCCGTGCGGAAGAGCCCGATCCCCTCGGCCCCGTGGGCACGCGCGGAGGCGGCCTCGCCCGGGAGGTCGATGTTGGCGCGGAGGGCGATCCGGTAGCCGTCGCGCGTCACCGACTCCAGGTGGGCCAGGAGGAGGAGCTCCTGCTCCCACTCACGGATCTGGAAGTCGCGCTCCCGGTATCTCTGCTTGTCCTCCTCCGAGGGGGCGACGATCACCCTCCCCGCGCGCCCGTCCAGGATCATCTCGTCCCCGTCGCGGACGTGCTCCGACAGGTCGCCGAGCGAGACGACGGCGGGGATGTCCAGCGAGCGCGCCAGGATGGAGTTGTGGGAGGCGCGGGTGCCGGAGTCGGTGGCGATCCCCACCACGTGGCGCGGGTCGAGCTGCACCGTGAGGCTGGGGGTGAGGTCGTGCGCCACCAGGACCACCTTCTCCTCCCCCGTCCGGACGCGGAGGTCGGGATCCGGCAGGGCGAGGAGGCGGCGCAGGACCCGGTTCTGCACGTCCGCGAGGTCGTTCAGCTTGTCCAGCACCATGGGGTGGGCGGTGTGGGACCACTGCGACTCCCACTCCAGCACCCGCCATTCGAAGGCGCGCTCCGCCGTGAGGTAGTTTTCGCGGATGTAGGCGACCGTCCCCTCCACCAGGTCCACGTCCTCGAGCATGAGGAGCTGCGGCTCGAAGATCTGCGCCTCGACCTCCCCCATCGTCTCCCCGGTCCGCCGTTGCAGCTCGCGGATCCGCTCCTTGGCCCACGCCACCGCCTCCCGGAACCGCTGCACCTCGGTCTCGACCTGGTCCGCGGCGACCACCCCGCCATGGGGTACCCGCGGCACCTCCCAGCGGAGGACACGCGCCCGGGCGATTACGATACCCGGAGAAGCGGGGATCCCGTCGCGGACCAGGGTCACCGGATCACTCCTCCCCGAAGCGGTTGGCGATGAGGTCGGCGAGGGCCTCCACCGCCTCGCGAGCGTCGTCCCCGCGGGCGCGGATGTCCACCCTCGATCCCCGTTCGGCGGCGAGCATCATCACCCCCATGATGCTCTTCCCGTTGACCTCCACCTCGTCCTTGGTGACCCACACCTCGGCGACGAAGCGGTTGGCGAGCTTCACGAACTCCGCGGCGGGCCGGGCGTGGAGGCCATACTTGTTGAGGATCGTGACCTGCGTGTTGTAATCCATCCTGGAGTCGATCAAGAGGTGGCAACGACAATGATGTCCACGGCCCACACCACCACCAGGACCGCCCAGACGGCGATGCGGATCCGGAGCCCGAGCCAGAGCCCCGCCGCCACGGCCAGGGCACCCAGCCCGTACTCCCCCGCCTCACGGAAGGCGTAGCCGATCGCCAGGACGCACGACAGGCCGGCGAGAAAGGCACCGGCGTCCGAGGCCCGGTCTCCCAGCCGCTGAAAGGGGGCTTCGCGAAGGGCCCTCCCCACCGCCAGCCCCTCCTGGAGCCCCGTCCGCAGCCCCCAGGCCCTCAGCCAGAGGTGCAGCGCATTGTAGGCGACCAGGAAGGCCGCCAGGCTCGCCCACCACGGGACGCCCGCCAGGAGAAGGGCGATCCCCAGCAGCGCGCAGGCGGGGCGCCACGCCTGCCATACCAGCCGGTCGCCGATGGTCCCGAGTGATCCCCGGAGCGCGCTCTTGAAGCGCCGGATCATCTCCGGAGGAGTCCCTTCGTCCTCCAGCCGCGCCACCGCGCCCACCGCCACCGTCACCAGGTAGGGGTGGCTGTTGAACAGCTCCGCGTGCCGGGCGGCCGCCGCCCGCAGCGCCTCCTCGTCCTCCTGATAAACCCGCCGGAGAGCCGGGAGCAGCACGAACGCGAAACCCGTGCCGATCAGCGTCTGGTAGTTCCAGGAGCCCTGGATCGACAGGCTCCTCAGCAGGAGCGAGACGCGGACGCCGCGGGTGAGCCGGCTCATGGGAAGAGGACCAGGAGGAGGATCCCGACCGCCGCCCCGGCGAGGAGGAGAGGGACGCGGCCGTTGCCGAAGAGGCGGAGCGAGGCGCCGAGCGCGGCAGCCAGGGCGACGCCGAGGGCCAGGCGGGCGACGCTTCCGTGCGGGAGGAGGAAAATCGCCTCCTCCAGGATCCAGCCGAACAGGAGGACCCCTGCGGCTGTGAGCGAGGCCCCGCGCGCGAAGTCCACCGTGAGCGCCAGGAGGTGCCCGCGTGACAGCAGGGACGGACTGATCGACTCTGTTCCGGGCCGCGGGGAGAAACGGACGTTGAGCTTCCGGATCTCCTGTACGCTGAGCCCCCCCAGCCGCTCCCAGAGCAGGGCGAGGATCAGGGTCACCAGGAGCGCGGAGAAGGAGTGGGAGGTACCCGCGTAGGCGCCCGCCGCGGCGACCGCCGCCGGGCCCCCCTCGGGGTAGCGGGCGGCGCCGACGGGGAGCACCGTGAGGTGGAAGGCCTCCAGGAAGAGGCCGAGGAGCGCCCCCTGGTCCGGGGAGCCCGCGATCCACCCCGCCAGGGTGGCGGCCACCACGGGGCGCGAGAGCATGAACTGCCCGAGCGACGTCCCGTCCACGGCGGCCACACCGCCGAGGAGAACCAGGAACAGGAGGGCGCCGGGCTCCGGGATCATCTCACCCACCTCCCAGGAGCTCTTCCAGCGGAACCCGCCGCGAGCCGGGGAGGTCGCGCGCCGACAGGCGCACTCCCTGCGCGGCGAGCGTACGGAGGTCGTCGCGCTCGGCGGGGCTGAGGAAGAGGTAGGGGAGAACGCGCTCCCGCCCCACGGTATGGTGGATCCCCCCCAGGTTCACCTCCTCGTTGCGGAGGAGCTCCCCCTCCGCCAGTCGCCGCACGGTAGCCAGGTCGCGCACCAGGACCACGATGCGATGCGGGTCCGACCGCCAGGTCGGGAGACGCCGGCGCGCGTCCTCCACTCCAAGGAAGGACGCCTCGATCTCCGGGGGGACACCCAGGCAATACAGCTCCTGCTCCCAGGAGCTCCCGGCGATCTCGTCGTCCACCACTACGATGCGGTCCGCGTGGAGCGGTCCTCCCCACCCCACCACCACCTGGCCGTGGATCAGCCTTTCGTCAACGCGAAAGAGCACGATCGGCATGCGCGGCCCCCTCCTTGTACGTCCCGCTGATCCCTCCGCGCCCCTTCTCCACCAGGCGCTCCACGAGCTGGGGGAGGGGGATGTCGCGGTGGAAGACGAAATCGAGCAGGATGGCGAGGTTGACGCCGCAGACCACCCCGGTGTCGGGACGGGAGAGCGAGAGCTTCCGCGCGGCGAAGGCGCAGCTCCCGCTGGGGAGATCGGTGAACAGGATCGCGGGCGCCTCGCCGACCTCGCGGTTCACCTCCTCGATCAGCCCCTCCGGCCCCTTCCCCTCGTTGCTCAGAGGACGGAGAACCTCCTCGCCGACCCCCGAGATCTGCCGCACCGCGGCGACGAGCCCCTGCGCCAGGGTGGAGTGCGCGACCACCAGCCCTCGGACCTCTTCACTCATAATCTTCCTCTAGGTAGTCCGCCATCCCGAGCATGCGGTCCGTCAGGCGGCGGTTGAAGAGCGCCGCCGAGTCCACCCCGGAGTACTTCAGGAGGTGGTTCATGGCGACCACCTCGGCCACCACCGTGATGTTCTTCCCGGGGACGAGGGGGACGACCACCTTGGGGATGGAGACGCCCAGGATGTCCAGGAACTGGGGGTCCAGCCCGGTGCGGTCGTAGTGCGCCCGCTCGTCCCAGACCTCCAGCTGCACCACCACCTCCACCCGCTTCTGCTGGCGGATGGCGCGGATCCCGAACAGCTCGCGCACGTCGATGATCCCTACCCCGCGGATCTCCATGTGATGGCGCTGCAGATCGTGCCCCCGTCCGATCAGCACCTCGTTCCCGCGGCGGGAGATGATCACCATGTCGTCCGCCACCAGCCGGTGGCCCCGCTCCACCAGGTCCAGCACCGTCTCGCTCTTCCCGATCCCGCTTCGTCCCACGAACAGGACGCCGACCCCGTAGACGTCGGCCAGGGAGCCGTGCATGGTGGTGGTGGGGGCGAAGCGGTCCTCCAGGAAGGACTTGATCCGGCTGTAGAACTCGGAGGTCTTGAGCCGCGTCAGGACGACGGGGGTGCCACGGTCGTTAGCCACCTGGATCAGCGGCTCCGGCGGGGCCTGCCCCTTGGTGATGAAGACGACGGGGAGGTTGAAGGAGAAGAACACCTCGATCGCCTGCCGCCGCCGCTCCTCGTCGAGCGACTCCAGGAAGGAGATCTCCGTTTCGCCGAGCACCTGCATCCGCTCCGCGGGGAAGCGCTCGGTGTACCCGGTGAGGACGAGCCCCGGGCTGGAGATGTCCGGGCCGGGGATGGTGCGCTCCAGTCCCCGCTCGTCGGTGAGGAGCTCCAGCGCGAGCGCGTCGCGCTTGATCCGGAGGAGCTCCTCGACGGTCAGCGCCCGCATCGCCGGTTCCGAGTGTGCGTCATTCCCTGGCACCCCTGTTCAGGCCCGCCGGAGCGGACGTTCATTCGGCACCCGCCGATACGGCGAGAAGGTGCGCCTCGGTCTCGTCCGAGGTGTGCTCCCAGCCGAAGCCCCGCGCGAACTCCAGCGCCCGGCGCCCCATCTCCGCTACCCGCTCGGGGGAGCGAGCCAGCCCCTCCAGCGCGTCCGCCAGCGCCGCCACGCTCCCGTGGGGGACGAGCACCCCGGTCCGCCCGTCCAGCACCGACTCGCGAAGCCCGGGAGAGTCGCTCGCCACGGTGGGGGTACCGCACGCGGCGGCCTCGATGTTGGTGATCCCCCACCCCTCCTTGGGCGACGGGAACACATTGGCCCACACCGTCCGGAACAGCTCCCGCTTCCGCGCCTCGGTCACGAACCCCAGGAACTCTACCCGGTCGTCCACGCCGAGTTGCGCCACCAGCCGGCGCAGTTCGGGCTCGTACTCCCCCTTGCCTCCCACCAGGAGCCGGACGCGGACTCCCCGTCCGTGCAGTGCAGCCACTGCGCGCAGGACGAGCTGCACCCCCTTGTAGCGCCGCAGTCTCCCCAGGTACAGGAAGACCGGCTCCGGAGCGCGGGCGCGGGGGTCCGGGGTGAAGAAGCCAAGGTCCACGCCGGGGTAGATCACCCGGATCTCTCCTGCGTCCAGCCCCCGCGCCACCAGGTCCTCCGCGGTGCTCTGGGAGATCACCTGCGTCGGCACGCGCCGGTACACCCGCCCGATGGGCCGCTCCAGGAGCCAGGTCGCGGCCGCCACCGGGAGCGAAGCCTCCCGGAACGCCGTCGCTCCGAAGAGGTGGTGGACCAGGAGCACCGTGGGCCGGCGGCTCCACAGCGGGGTGAAGACCGGGACCTTGTTGAGCGCCTCCACCACCACGTCGAAGCGCTCGGCCGCGAGGCAGCGGCGGTAGTATCCCGGCACCCGCACATTGAAGGTGTGACGTCCGCCCACGCGGTGCACCGCCATCCCGTCCACCTGCGCCCGTTGCGGAGCCCCCCTCCACCCCGACACCAGGAGCGTTACGTCGTGCCCGCGCGAGGCCAACCGTCCGAAGGTCTCGTGGATGTGGATCTCGGCGCCCCCCGCGTGGGGGTTGAGCCGGTCCTGCCAGTTGACCACCAGGAGCTTCACCGTCCGTCCGCGGCCTCGTCCGGGAGGTGCGTCCGCATCACCGCGTCCAGGACCCCGTTGACGAAGCGCGGGCTCTCGTGCGTCCCGTACTTCTCCGCGAGCCGCACCATCTCGCGGATGGAGAGGCGCGCCGGGACGTCGTCCACGAAGAGCATCTCCGCCACCCCGAGCCGCAGGACGTTGCGGTCGATCACCGACAGACGGTTCAGCCGCCAGTTGGTGAGGGCGTCCCGCAGTATGCGGTCGATCCGGTCCTGGTTCATGGCCACCAACCGCACCAGGATCTCCGCGTAGGGACGGTTCTGCGGAGAGACGCGCAGGTGCTCGAAGAGCTCGTGCAGGGTGCGCACCGCCGCCTCGGGCTCGGCGCCGCGCGTATCCCATGCGTACAGCCCCTGCAGCGCCCACCCCCGGGCCCGGCTACGCGACCTCACCCCGCCCCTCCCGGTCCAGCCGCGCGAAGAGGTCCGCCATCTCCAGCGCGGCCAGCGCCGCATCCCACCCCTTGTTCCCGGCCTTGGTCCCCGCCCGCTCGATGGCCTGCTCGATGCTGTCGGTGGTCAGCACTCCGAAGATCACCGGGACGTCGGCCGAGGCACCCACGGCGGCCACCCCGCTCGCCGCCTGCCCGGCCACGTAGTCGAAGTGGGGCGTCCCTCCGCGGATCACCGCCCCCAGGGCCACCAGCGCGTCGAAGCGTCCCGTCCGCTCCAGGCGGCGCAGCGCTCCCGGGATCTCCCACGCGCCGGGGACCCACACCGCCTCGATGTCGTCGTCCGCCACCCCGTGCCGGAGGAGGCAGTCCCGCGCCCCGGCCAGTAGCTGCCGCGTGACCAGCTCGTTGAAGCGCGCCACCACGATCCCGAACCGCCGCCCGTCCCCTCGCAGCACTCCCGAGTGCTCTCTCATCGTCGCTCCGTGTTCCGCTCGTCCCCCGCCCTCACACGGGGAGGAGGTGTCCGAGCTTGTCGCGCTTGGCCGCCAGGTACGCCTGGTTGTGCGGGTTCGGCTCCACCCGCAGCGCCACCTGCTCCGTCACCGAGAGCCCGTATCCGTCCAGCCCCACGATCTTCTTGGGGTTGTTGGTGAGGAGCCGGATCGACGACAGCCCGAGGTCGAGCAGGATCTGCGCCCCGATCCCGTACTCCCGCAGGTCGGGCTGGAACCCCAGGGCTTCGTTGGCCTGCACGGTGTCCAGCCCCTCGTCCTGCAGGGCGTACGCCCGCAGCTTGTGCACCAGCCCGATCCCCCGCCCCTCCTGGCGGAGATAGACGATCACCCCGCGCCCCTCCGCGTCGATCCGCTGCATGGCCGCTTCCAGCTGCTCCCCGCAGTCGCAGCGCAGGGAGTGGAAGACGTCCCCGGTGAGGCATTCGGAGTGCATCCGGACTAGCACGTCCTCCTCTCCCTTCACCTCGCCCTTGACCGCGGCCACGTGCTCGAAGGCATCCACGTCGTTGCGGTATACGATCACCCGCCAGCTCCCGTTCGGGGTGGGGATGTTGGCCTCCGCCTCACGGTGCACCAGCCGCTCGCGCTGCAGCCGGTAGGCCACGATGTCCGCGACGGTGATGAAGCGGAGACTGTGCTCCCTGGCGAACACCTCGAGCTCCGGACGGCGCGCCATGCTCCCGTCCGGGTTGAGGATCTCGCAGATCACCCCCGCGGGGGGGAGCCCGGCCAGGCGCGCCAGGTCCACCGAAGCCTCCGTCTGACCGACCCGCCTCAGAACGCCGCCGGGGCGGGCGCGGAGCGGGAAGACGTGGCCGGGACGGCGCAGGTCGGCCGGCCGGGTCTCGGGATCCAGGCACACCTGGATGGTCCTGGCCCGGTCCGCCGCGCTGATTCCGGTGGTCACCCCGTACTTGGCCGCGGCGTCTACGGAGACGGTGAACGCCGTCCCCTGCGCCTCGGTATTGAACTCGCTCATGGGGCGCAGGTCCAGCTCGTCCGCCCGCTCCGGCGTCAGCGCCAGGCAGACCAGCCCGCGACCGTGCATCGCCATGAAGTTGATGATCTCCGGCGTCACCGCGGAGGCCGCGCAGACCAGATCCCCCTCGTTCTCGCGGTCCTCGTCGTCCGCGACGATGACCATCTTCCCGTCGCGGATGTCCTGGATGGCGTCTTCGACGCGATCGAATGGCATGGGCTCAGTACCGCTGAAAAGTAAGGTGCCGCCGGGAAGATAGATCGCCCGGCGGCATCTTTCTAGTACCCCGCGCCGCCGGTGGGGTCCTCGCCTCCCCCGCCACGGCCGGCCACCAGGCGCCGGACGTACTTGCCGATCAGGTCGCCCTCCAGGTTCACCCGGTCCCCCACCCGCACGTCCGCCAGGTTGGTGTGGCTCCAGGTGAAGGGGATGATGGAGACCTGGGCGATCCCGGAAGCAGGGAGGTCGTTCACGGTGAGGCTGATCCCGTTCAGGGTGATGGAGCCGTGCAGGATGGTGACCTCGTCCACCTCCCGGGGGAGGGTGAAGTCGATCAGGACCAGCTCCTCCCGGGGGCGGACGGCGACCACCTCCCCCACTCCGTCGACGTGCCCCTGCACCAGGTGCCCCCCCAGGCGGGTGCCGAGGGCGACCGCCCGCTCCAGGTTCACCCGCCGCCCCGGCCCGAACTCGCCCAGGGTGGTGCGGCCGAGCGTGGTGGCCACCGCCTGGACGGTGAAGGCTTCACCGGTGAAGGAGGTGGCGGTGAGGCAGGCCCCGTCCACGGCGATGCTGTCGCCGGGCGCCAGCCCTTCCAGCACCGTGGACGCGCGGATGGTTATCTCCACCCCGTTCCCCGCGTCGCGCACCGCGGCTACGGTCCCGACCTCTTCCACGATCCCGGTGAACACGCCTACTCCCGCGCCAGGGTGATCAGGGTGTCCGGCCCGAAGGCCCCGGTCCGCAGGCGGCGCCAGCGCCGCGCCGCGTCGATGGCGGGGCTCTCCAGGCGCCCGAACGGGCTCGCGCCCTCCGGGCCCAGGAGGAGCGGGGCGTAGAAGAGGTGGAGCCGGTCCACCCGTCCGGTGTCCAGGAGCGCGCCGGCGAGCCGCGCCCCCCCCTCGCAGAAGACCGAACCGATCCCCGTGCCTCTCAGCTCGCGGAGCCCCTCCTCCAGCCCCGCCGCCGCGACGATCCGCACGCCCTCCCGCTCCAGCGCCTCCCGGCGCTCCGCCGGGGCGTCCGGCGCCGCGACCACCACCACCGGGATCTCACGCGCCGTCCGCGCCAGGTACCCGTCCACCGGGAGGCGGAGGGCACGGTCGAAGACCACGCGGGCCGGGGGGACGCGCGGCTCCACCGGGCCGCGGACCGTCAGGCGGGGATCGTCCGCGAGCGCCGTGCCGATCCCCACCGCCACCGCGTCGAACCCCGCCCGCAACCGGTGCACCTCCTCGCGCGCCGCCTCCGCCGTGATCCAGGCGGAGCGTCCCTCCCGGTCGGTGATCCGCCCGTCCAGCGACAGCGCGAGCTTGAGCTCCACCCAGGGCCGCCCGGCACCCGCGGGACCGTACGCGTGGAAGAAGGGGGCGTTCAGGTCGAGCGCCGCGCCCTCCTCCACCCCCCCGAGGACCTCCAGGCCGGCCGCCCGCAGCACCTCGCCCCCGCCCGCAGCTTTCGGGTTCGGATCCGATGCCGCAAAAACCACGCGCCGTACCCCGGCCGCGAGGATCGCGTCGGTGCACGGCGGCGTCTTTCCATGGTGGGAGCAGGGCTCCAGCGTCACGTACACGGTGGATCCACGGGCGGCCGCTCCCGCGGCGCGCAGCGCCTCCACCTCGGCGTGCGGCCGTCCGTACTCCGTGTGGAACCCCAACCCCCCCCC
>DATAAL010000742.1:0-11723 GCA_036260145.1 Longimicrobiaceae bacterium
ACCTCGCCGCCGCGATCGCCGACGTGCCGGACATCGTCCGCGCGGGCGTCGTCACCAGCTACGCCGGCCAGAACCCGCGGACCACCCTGGCCGGCGACACGCTCGCCACGATCGCGCAGTTCTACGACGTCACTCCCGAGCAGCTCCCCGACAGCCTGACCATCGCGGCCGGCGGCCCTGCGCTCTTCCGGGACGCCACGCCCGTAAACGTCTCCCTCGTCACGGTGCCCGCGACCGCGACCACGGTCACTGCGGGCGCCGACTGGCTCGGCACCACCGCCACCGAGCTGCTGCGCGCCAACGCCGACCGCACCGACTTCTTCGCGCCCGGCAGCGAGGTCGTGATCGCCGGCACCTCCTACACGCCGCAGGCGCAGGACACGCTCACCGACGTCGCCGCGAAGTTCGGCGGCATCGACAGCCTGGCCGAGGGGATGTCCGAGGTGGACGCGGGGAGCGCCGAGGGCGAATACACGCTAGATGCCGCCGCCCCGCCGCGCGCGCTCCAGGCGCTGCCGCAGCTCAGCTTCCAGAGCAGCAAGGCGGCGCTGAGTCAGGGCGGGACGCTCACGAGCATGCTCACCGTCAATCGCCCTTCCGTTCAGCGCACACTCGTCCTCGACCTCGACTTCGCCCCGAGCCAGCTGGAGTTCGACATCTACGGGATCGCCGGGGTCGCCGGATACGAGGGATCCTCCTGGCTGTCGTTCGTCCTGCCGCTCGACACCGCCCCGAACACGATCGGCCAGGTCGCAGTGCCGATCGCGCTGCGCGGCTACCCGGAGCCCGCCGTGATCTCGGGCCAGCAGGCGCTGCCACCCGACGAGGGGGGCCTGCCCGACAGCACGCTCACGCAGTGGAACTACCAGTTCGACGCCCAGCGCACGTTCGCGGCGCAGGACGAGATGACACTCGAGATCATGTTCAACGACGCGGGCGCCACGCCGCCGACGCCGCTCGGCTCGGCGGACCGCACGGGGGTGATCGACGCGCTCGCCGGGTTCAGCGCGATCTGGCCCGCGGTGTCGAAGGACCTCGCCGCGGTGCCGCTGCTCCTCGGCTCGCCGACCCCGGAGGAGCAGACCGCCGCGCGCAACTCGCTCGCCGCGCTCGCCTGGGCCGCCGGCGCGGTGCAGCGGGCGTGGAACGCGCACACGCTACGGGCCGCAGCGGCCGCGGTTCCGACGTCGTTCCAGTACAGTCTCTCCCCGCTGACGGCGGCCGACGGCAAGGTCGAGGCGCTGGTGTTCGACCGGATCGGCCAGGCCACCGACTTCTCCGAGGGTCCCGACGACTTCCTGTTCCTCACCGACCCGGACTACGCGAAGGAGCTCGCCAGCCGGCAGATCCCCGTGGGGCTGGCGACCGATTTCGAGAATCACGGCTTCCGGCTGAGCAACAACGCCGCCGTCACCCCGTCGCCCAAGAACGCCGGCGACTGGATGATCATCGACAACGGGGATCCCAGGTTCCCGATCGCGCCGCAGACCTACCGGCTGCTGCTGCAGACCGCCAGCGCCACCACGACGCTTCAGGTCTGGCGGCAGTTGCTGTGGCCCTCGCTGACGCTCGGCACGGGGGCCAGCGCGGGCCAGATCGCGGGGGCCCCGCCCGCTCCGCTCCCCTGCACCCAGGCGGGCACGCGGCTGACTTACGCCCTGACGTCCGGCCAGGAGATCGCCCCGGGCGCGCCGCTCGACCTGCAGTTCTGCTTCTACCGGCTCGACGCGCTGACGCTGTCGAACGCGTGGGGCGGCTTCTGGATCTCGCGCAACGCCAACCTGCTCGGCGACGTCAACCCGGGCTTCGTCTACCAGACGCCGCTGACGCTTTTCCCGACCCGGATCACCCCCTACATCCAGCGCCCGGACCCGGTCGCGCTGGAAGGCAGCTCGCTCGCCGCGGCGCTGTGCGACCTGTTCGAGAAGCTGTTCGCGGGCGAGGCCGCACTCGCCGCGCAGAGCAGTCAGCAGCCGCGCGTGCGGCTGCCGGGCGCGTCCGACCCGGTCACTCGCAACCTCCGGGTCCAGGCGGGATACTGGCGCTCGCCCAGCGGCGCCGATCCGACGACGGACCTGCTGAGCTACCGGGTCCCGCTGTTGCTCGTGCCGATCTATGGCTTCGACGTCGCCACCGACTGGCAACCGGGCTCCGGCCATTTCTGCGAGGACCTCGCGGCGACCATGCAGCAGAACGCCACCTCCCTCGGGATCGTCACCGCGCCGGGTGATGTCTGGGTGGTCGACCTGCTGATCTACGGCGATGGCGTCGATCAGCAGCAACCGCTGCTGTTCATCGGGAGCCATTACTACTCGACCCCGCAGCCGCAATCTGCCGGGAGAGGCGATCACGCAGGCTTTTCTCAGCCCTGTAGGGAGTGACTACCCCTCCTCCTGTTGAGGTTCGAACTAAACTCTCCAGGTGTCCACTCCGATTCGGGGGCACCGCATCCCCCGTCGCCTACACCACGTAGACCACGCGAGAGGCGAAAGCCAGTTCGTGCGGAGTGGCCACGACCGTCTTCAGAAAGTAGCGGTGTGGCGGGAGGTCAGCGGGAAGAGAAAAGCTGAACCGCAGCGGAGTTCGCGCCGGCTCTGCCGCGTCCGCCTCCACGAAGGCCGGCTCGGGGAGCTTGTCGCACCAGCTGTTCGCGGAGAGTCGCAGGCAGACGACGATCGGTGTCCCCCCAGGTTCCGACGGGCGGGTCTCCAGCACGACCTCCGCCTCCACCCGGCGCTCCCGCGGGAAAAGCGTGGGCGCGGTGATCGCGAGCGACTCCACCGTTCCCCCGGGGCTCGTGTCCAGGACAATCCCGCAGCGGGGGCAGACCACGCTGTGACGCCGGGCCTCCGTGAGCGGATTGCGAAGCACGCGTCGGATCGCCGCCGCGCCGCAGTTCTGGCACGTCGCCCGGCCGATCTCCTCCGTACGGTAGCGGCCCATGTAGAGGTTGGTGAGCCAGAACGACTTCATGAGCTCCGTGGACAGCCACCCGAGCGCCTGCTCCTGCGCGGTGGCTGCGAGTCGCTCCAGCAGGTCCGTCTGCTGGAGGAGTCTCCAGAGCGCGGTGGCGTCGTACGCTCCCCGGTTGAGAGACGCCAGGAGGAGCGGCCGGATCTCTCCGATCGTCCCGCGCAGCTCCGCCGCCTCCGTGTCCTGTCCCGCGAGGGCGAAGAACTCCAGCCACCCTTCAAGGCCGTCGAGGGCCGTTCGGCACCTGGCCTCGACCCCGGGTCGATCCACCACAGACCAGCATATCCGGCCGAGGGGTCGGGGAAACTGGAAGAAGTAGAGGCGTACGAGGGCCTCTCCGTCCTGCTCTTCCGCCCGGTGGAACCAGCGGACGGGGCATTCCTGGCCATCGGCAGTGGCCGCGACCGCGAACCGGCCCGCCTGCGCCAGGCGAGCGGCCTCGCCTCGGAGAAGGAGCTCCGCCAAGTGGCAGTCTCCGAAGTCCGTCTGCACGTTTTCGGCGGCACCTTCCATCCCGGGCGCCGTCGCCGCGGGGACCCGCACGAGCCGGAAGAGAGGGTCGCCGATCGTCCAGAACGCAGGGTGTTCCATTCCGGCGGCCGCCAAAAAGGTGTTGGCGAGCAGGACCGTTTCTCCCAGGGTACGGCCGGAGGCCATCGCCGCGCTGAACAGGTCGGTACAGACGTCGCTCCCCACGTTGCAGAAGAGGCTGGACACGTAGGCCGCTCCGCCACCATCGACGAACGAGAGGCCGAGGTTGAAATCAGGGTCCAGAGCCGAATCCGCGAGTCGCAGCCCATTGCAGGAGCCCACCATCAGGGCGAGGCTGCGGAACCGGGCCAGGGGAACGGGACGAGGCCCGCGGGGGCAGGGAAGCCCTCGTCCGCAGGCCAGCACGCCGGGCCGCTCCCACGGGTCGCTGGCCGCGCCGGCGCGCAGCCCACACAACACCGTACCAGCCCCTCCGTCCGCACATGCCTCGAATCCGTGCGTGGGGATCGCCAGCAGGTCGTGAGGCTGAAGGATCTGCTCGACGAATTCGTCGGGGGTGAACTGTCTCGCGGTGAGCACCGACCCGGTCTCATCACGGGTGTCCACCACCGCCGCCATGCTCCCGGCTCGGTTCGGCGAGCAGTGGAGGAAGCGCCGGTCCCGCTCCGCCGGCTCTCTGCCGCGTGCAGCTACCAGCTTGGCCACCAGCCATGACAGGGCGGCGACGTCCCGGCCGCAGAGGAGTGTGGTCACCGGGAGCCGCGACCAGGGTACCCGCGACGCGAGCTGGTCGCGCAGGACAGCCAGGCGACCGAAGAGGAGCTGGTCACCGAACTCCTCCGGAAGTCCGGCGATCACGACCGGCCCGTCCGCCCCTCGCTGGACCTGGTCCGCTACCTCCCCCACGGGGCCCTCACTTAGCCGGAAGCGGAAGCCCAGCGAGCCCGCGAGCACGGCGGCGGGAATGCACGCGGGTGAGGCTCGCACCAGCACGGTCGGAGAGCCCGGCTCCGGAGTCGTCCCCCGAGCGCCCCGGGCGGCCAGGACCCGCGCACACCGGTCCCTCCAGAGGAGCGCACTCCATTCCTTCACGAAATCCTCCCCGCAGTCGCCACACATCCCCTTTGGGTACGCGGCCTCTGCCGTACCGGGGAACCACTCGCCGAGCGGCCAGGGTTCGGCTCCGCGAAGGATCGGGATGATGGCTCCCGCGGACTCGCTGCAGGCGCGGCAGTAGTCCAGGAAGGTCTCGCAGACGAGCGGCGAAAGGGCGCTGGGCATGGCACTGAGCTCGTTCACGGCAAGGTATCCGCCTCAAGCCAGGAGTGGTGCAGGGTGACCCCGATCGCCCGGTCCGGGTGACGGAGCACCTCGTAGGCGTCGGCGGCCTGGTGGAAGGGGAAGCGGTGAGTATGGAACGGAACGGGATCGATCTCCCCGTCGCGGATGAGCCGGAGGCTTTCGCGCAGGTTGTCGCTCACCGTTCCCTCGCCCGGGGGAGCCGCGTAGTCACGGCGGCCATGTACGAAGTCGTCGTCGCGATAGCCGGTCCCGCAGCGTGACGAGACGCGCACGTCCACGTTCCCGGTCTCGGCGCTGAGGTCCACCGACACCCGCACTCTTCCCACCACCACGATCCGGCCGCGGCGGTTCCCGTCAGGGGCGAGGGGGAGGCACCGGACGCTCTGTTCGAACAACTCCGTGGCTTCACCGTGTACGCAGAGGAAGACCGCCTCGGTGCCCCCCTTCACCGCTTCTGCCAGGGAAGCGCTCGATGTTTCCACCGTCCGCGCCGCCCCGGCGGCTTCCGCGGCACGGAGACGGTTCGGCAGGCGGTCGGCTACGGTCACGCGGCATCCGGCGGCACCAGCCACCCCCGCCACCAGCAGCCCCACCAGTCCGGCGCCGACCACCAGCACCTCCGCCCCCGCCGGCACTCCCGCGCGGTGCCAGGCGTGCACGGCGGTGGCCGCCAGCCCGGCGAAGACCGCGCGCTCCAGCGGGAGGCCGCCGGGCACCCCTACGCACAGGCGGTGGGGGACGCAGATGCGCTCCGCGTGCAGCGCGTATCCCCACCCCATCGCGACCACCCTGTCACCCGGGCGGAAGGGGCCCGCGCCCGGCCCGACCTCCTCCACCACGCCGGCGGCGCAGTAGCCCGAGCCGCAGGGGACGCCCGTCCGGCGAGCGCGCTCCAGGTAGTGCAGCTCGGTGCCCGCGCTGATGAGGCTGCACACGCTCCGCACGGCCACCTGCCCGGGAGCCGGCGCAGAGGGCTCGACCTCGCGTAGCCCCACGGAGCCGTCGGCATCGAAGAGGACGGCCCTCACCCCTCCGCTCCCATCAGGAGGCGCCCCGCGGCCAGGACGCGCACGCGGCCGCCCACCCACAGCTGCTCCTCCGCAGGCTCGCAGCGCAGGAACAGCCTGCCACGCCGGTGCGGCGGTCCGTGTCCCTGCCGCACGGTCCACTCGGTTCCGTCCGGCCTCCCCGCCGGGTCCAGGAGGACGGAGAGGCCGGCCACGGCACCGCCGGTGGCCGCGTCTTCGTGGCCGTCCAGCGAGGTGGTGAACACCCGGAGCGCCGCTTCCGCCGGGCCGGTGCGGGCGAAGAGGCAGACCCCGTGCAGCTCCTCCTCCCGGCAGAACGCCAGGACCTCGGGGGCGGCGAGCGAGGCTCCTTCCAGCTCCCCCCGCGAGGCGAGTTCCAGGTAGAGGCGGCGGCGCCCCGCGTCCACGACCACTCCTGCCGCGGCGGCCGCGGGACGGAGGGAGCGGGGAAGGACGCCCTCGCGCAGCACGCACACTTCCTTCCTGGCGAGTGGCAGCCACTCCACGCCCGGGGGCGCGCCGGGGAGGGCCCCGGCCTCCAGTCTCCTCCCCCCGACGAGGAAGGTTTCCCTGTCCTTCCGGGTATCCCCGCGCAGGCGCAGGACGGCGGCGGACGCCAGGAGGGTCTGGATGCAGAAGGAGATGGGCTGGGAGGGCGAGAACGTCTCCGCGTTCCACCCCTCCTGCCCGGCTGAGCGGTCCAGGAACACCGTGTCGGGGAAGCCGAGCAGCGCAGCCCACCGCTGCCTCGCCGCCGCGTCGAAGCCTCCGGCCCCGAAGACCACCCCCGTGGGATTGCCGACCGCATCGACCGAGTGGAAGACCACCGCCTGCCAGAGCTCCGGTCCGCCGCGCGCATCCATGGCTAGAGGGCGGAGAGGGCCCGGTCGAACCCCGGGAACGAGGTGGAGAAGCACGCGCCCCCCAGGACGGTGGTCTCGCCGGGGAGCGAGGAGGCGAGCACGGCGGCTGCCATGGCGATCCGGTGGTCGCCGAAGCTGGGGACCGCTCCCGCCGCGAGGGGACCCCCGCCCTGGACGACGATGGCGTCGCCCTCCACCTCCACCCGGGCCCCGAACGCCCGGAGCATGTCGCGCGTGGTCACCAGCCGGTTGGTCTCCTTGAAGACCAGCTCCCCCGCCGCGCCGATGCGCGAGCGTCCCGGGAGCGAGGCGGCCAGCGCGGCGGCGAGCGGGACCTCGTCGATCATGGCGTGCAGACGCCCCGGGTCCGAGACCGTGAAGGGGCGGAGCGATCCCGAGCACGGGCCCACCACCAGCGTGGACACCGGCTCCCCGTGCACCTGCCGGCGCTTCTCCTCCCGCACGGGGACGCCGCACGCGCGCAGGACCTCGAAGAACCCCATGCGCGTAGGGTTGGTCCCCACCCCTGGCAGGCGCAGCGTACCCCGCCCCCCGCGCAGGACGTGGGCGGCAGCCAGGAAGGCCGCCGCCGAGGGGTCTCCGGGGAGGTGATACTCTCCCGGGAGGTTCGGGGGAAGGCCATCCATGCGCACGCGCATCCCGGTGTGGTGGACCCCCACGCCCAGGGCCTCCAGCAGGCGCTCGGTATGGTCGCGGGAGCGGACCTCGAGCTCCACCTCCACCGGGACCCGCGCGGCGAAGGCGGCGAACATCACGGCCGAGCCGGCCTGGGCGCTCCCCACCCGCATCCGTACGCGCCCCCCGTGGAGCGGCGCGCCCCCCGTGTACACGGGGAGGCGGCCGGGCTCGCCCAGGTACCGCAGGTCGGCGCCCAGCTCCCGGAGCGGGTCCACCACCCAGTCCATCGGGCGGCTGCGCAGCGTGGCGTCGCCGGTGACCACCCCGCGCACGCCGGCGCCCGCGAGGAGCCCCAGCAGGAGGCGCGCCGCCGCGCTGGAGGGGCCCAGGTCCAGGACCCCGGCCGCCTCGCGGGGGAGGCCGCCGGCGGGGGGGCGCACCAGCCACGCCGCGCCCGCGCGCTCCAGCGCGCATCCGAGGGCCCCGAGCGCCGGAACCAGCACTCCCACCGCGCTCCCCGGGTTGAGACCCACGATCCGGACGGGCCGGTCTCCCGCAGCCGCGGCCAGGAGGATCCGGTGCGAGATGGACTTGTCGCCCGGCACGGCGACCGCGCGCTCTCCGGCGGCGGGAGGGAGGGTGCGCACCCTCAGGTCGGCTCCGCTCACCCGCGCAGCCGTCACCGCGGCCACGCTCACAGCGCCACCCCGGGGGCGGGATCCAGCACGGCCGGCACCTGGTCGAGCTCCTCCCGCAGCCACTCCGCGTCCAGCGGAGCCCCCGCCAGGGCGAGCCCCGTGCCATGGGCGGGAATGCGGCCCGGGCGGCCGGGCCCAGGGCGGAGCCGCCCCACGTCGGTGGTCATGTAGCCGAGCACCGAGAGCTCCTCGTCCCGGGAGGCCGCGCCCGTCGAGTTGACCGCGCGCACCATGCTGCGGTAGTAGCGGAGCTGCTTGGGTCCGCCTGCC
This sequence comes from Longimicrobiaceae bacterium, assembly GCA_036260145.1. Lineage (GTDB taxonomy): Bacteria > Gemmatimonadota > Gemmatimonadetes > Longimicrobiales > Longimicrobiaceae > JAFAYN01. The sequence goes on from DATAAL010000742.1 coordinate 8,266, forward strand.
ACCGGCACCCCCGGCAGGTACGACACCGCCAGCAGCGAGAGGAAGACGCCGGGCCAGAGACGGCCGTCGGAGAGGGCCGCCGCCACTCCCGCCCGGTCGAGCGGGAAGCCGCCGGACCCGTCCGTGAGGCGGCCCCCCTCCTCCCACAGACGATGCAGCCGTCCGTCCCGGGCCGCCCAGAAGAGGAAGCTGCCCCTCCGGTCTCCCCAGGCGCAGAAGACCCCGTGCAGCCCGTGGAGCAGGCGCTCGCGGGTCCCGGCGTCGAACAGGAGCCGGTCGAGCACCGGGTCCCCGTTCTCCAGCAGCCCGACGAGCATCCGGCGCGCCACCTCCTCCAGCGGCAGCACCCGGAACCGCTCCGCCCCCCCCGGCACCCAGCGCCCGGCCATGGCCTCCATGCAGGCGGCCATCTGGTGCGCGTACGTAGGGAACGCCGCCTCCCCGGCGGCGAGCGGATCCAGCCACGGAAAGCGCCGCAGGAACTCCGCGCCCCCCGGGAGGTCCGGAACCCGTACCGGCGGGAGGAGGAGCGGAGCGCACTTGCGCCGGTGCTGGGGGAACAGGTTGAACCTCCGCTCGGGAGGCGCGTCCGGGAGGTAGAAGCCTCGCGGGTAGTGGGAGTTGTCCAGGGGGACCAGCGCTCCCGCGAACACCACCACGGTGCGGCGCCCGTTACCCTCCTCGCCGCGGACCGCAAGCTGTGGAAGCGCGAAGCTCACGGTGGAGGCCAGGTTGTACGGGGCGATGTGCTCCGAGGTGGAGACCACCCCCCCCTCCAGGGAGACCCCGGCCGCCGCTTCGAGCAGCGCGCGGTAGGCCTCCCCGGCGGAATCACGGGCCAGGAGGCGGCGGGCCGCCCCACGGGCGTGGGCGAGCGCCGAGATCACAGCGGCTCCGCCTGCAGGGCTTCCACCACCTCGGCGGCGCGCCGGACGATGTGCTCCACCACCGCCCGACCCTTCTCCGGCGACGCGACGGACGGGTCCCCCGTATACGATCGGCCCGTGGAGCGCGGGACGGGGCGCACCCAGGTCCCCTGCTCGGAGGGCGCGAACAGGTCGTCGGCGCCGGTCTCCGGCTCCGGGGGAGCCTCCTCTCCCGTGGGGAGGGCGCCGGTGAGGAGACCGGGGAAGAGGTACTGGATCACGGAGGTCTGGATCTCGCTGGCGTGCCCCTCGCGCCGCGAGGTGGAGAGACGCGCCACCAGCGAGACCGCCAGGTCGATCCAGTCGCAGTAGACCCCCGCCACCCCCGTCTCCAGCCGTGCCCCGCGGAGGGCGCCGATCACCGCCTCGCGGTTCTCGTCGTGGCCGGACATCACGAAGACCCTGCGCACCGACAGCCCCGCGGCGGCCCTGCAGACCCCGAGTACCTGCTCCTCGACCGCCGCGGCGCCGATCCCCACGGCGCCCGGCCACCCGTGGTACTTGAACAGGTAACCCAGGGGGAGCGTGGGGAGGAGCCAGGTGTCGGCGGTCGCCCGTGCCACCCGCTCCAGCACCGCGCCCGCGATCATGGAGTCGGTGGCGAGGGGGAGGTGTCCGTGCGGTTCCAGCGACCCGATGGGGAGGAGGAGCACCGCCCGCGAGGGAAGGCGGGCCGCTTCGTCCGCGGTGAGGAGGCCGAACTCCCGGGTCCGGGTGGAGAGATCAGCCGGCATGCCCCAGCGCCGGCGCAACCTCCGGGATCAGCACGTCGTCGGGGACCACCTCGCAGCTCTCCACGTGGCCGGGGATGGGAGCGTGCGGGAGGGGGCACCCCAGCGACTCGTAGTGCGCCCGGCGGTTCCGCTTCCGGTCCAGACCCAGGTTGACGTCGGCGAGCACCGCGGGCCAGGCTCGGAGCGCATCGTGCTCCACGGCCCAGTCCAGGACGCGCTCCCCCACCGCCGTGCGCGCGAGGACCATCGCGTGCGCCTCGTACCTCGCCTCTCCCCCCTGGCTCGTCTGGAAGATGTCGGGATCGCCGTCGCAGACGCTGACGTCGGCCAGCCCCGACATCCAGTCTCCGCAGGAGAGGCAGCGGTGCGTCTTGTGGTCCTTGAAGTGCCGCACCAGCCTCCAGAAGGGAAGGGTGAGCACCTCGCCGTCCACGGTGTGGACCGACACCTGGCCCGGGTACTCACCCTCGCGGAAGCGAAGCTCCGCCACCCGCTCCAGCGCCACCCCCACGACGTCGGTGAGCAGGGTCTCCGTCCCGCTCGGCCGGGTGTTGGACGAGCAGGCGATCTCCAGGGTGAAGACGAGCTGGCGGCGGATCCGTCGGCCCCACTCCGTATCCAGGCGCTGCAGCTTGCGGATCGCCTGGACGTGGCACGCCAGGCCGGTGATCCCCACGCGCCAGGAGGGGTGCTCGGCGAAGACGGTCCGCAGCGCGGCCAGGTGCGGAAAGAGCTGGTAGGTGGACTGCGCGTGCTCCACCAGCTCGCCCGGCTCGGTGCACACGGCGGACCGGGCCAGCCAGGGCCGGTCCGGATCGCGACCCGCCACCACCACGGCGTCCAGCTCCAGGCTGCGCATCGCCGCCGCGAGCAGCGTGGTGGCGGTGCCTCCGCTCGCCCCGCGCCGCCGAATCGTCTCGTCACGGGCGTACGCCGCAGTCGAGCGGGCCACCACCCCCAGCCAGCGCTCCGCGGGCTCGCGAGTGCGCCCGAAGAGCGCCAGCTCCGCCGCGGGGGTTCCGGGGTCCAGCCCGGGGCACACGTCCAGGCAGTCGCCGCAGCCGCCGCAGCCGCCCGCGTCCTCCCGCAGCCGGGGTTGCAGCGGGTCCATCACCAGGATCCCGGGCGGGCACACCATCTCGCACGCTCCGCACCCGGCGCACAGCCCCGGGTCCAGGACGGTCGCACGCAGGTCAGAGAAGGGCATGGGCCTCCTCGCGGGCCGGAGTGGCTCGTTCCGCTGCGGCGCGCAGCGCCTCGGTGAGGAAGCTCACCTCCCCATCCTCCAGCAGGAGGGGCGGCGACAGCTTTACGGTGCTCCCGGACCACCCTCCGTGACGTAGGACCACGCCCGCCCGCAGCGCCGCGGCGGCGAAAGCGCGCGCCGCCGCCGCCGAGGGACGGCCGCTCCCGTCCAGGCAGTCGAAGGCCACCAGCAGTCCCTCGCCACGGGGTGGGCCCACCCCCGGAACCGTGGCGGCCAGGGCGGCCAGCGAGTCCCGGAGCGTGCTCCCCGCCTCGCGCGCCAGGCGCCAGGGTCGGGTCTCCAGCATCGCGTCCACCACCTCCGCTCCCGCGGCGCACGCCAGCGGATGGCCGGCGAAGGTCGACGAGTGGGCTCCGCTGGGGAGCGCGTCCAGGAGCGCCGGGTCACCCAGCACCGCGGAGATCGGCAGCCCGTTCCCCAGGGCCTTCCCGACCACCAGCAGATCCGGAGTGAGACCGGGCCGGCTGCCGAAGAAGCGCGTTCCGCACCGTCCGAACCCGGTGTCGATCTTCGACGAGATCTACACCGGGT